>JAOZTW010000637.1 GCA_029938985.1 Bacteroidales bacterium
GTCTCATGTTGCTATTTCGGAGACAACGATATTAAAGATTATTAGAGAAATAGAAAAATTAATATTGCAATACAAGGATATAAAAGTCAAAGAGATAAAATCTAATGTAAAAGAAATAGAACTTATTCTTGGCGTTGATGAAACATGGTTTGATAAAATGTTACTGGTTTGTCAAGAACTTCAAAGTGGTTTTATTATTATGGAAGAGAGTGCCGAAACTCGCAGTGCTATTACTTGGCACGAACGTTTAACAAAAAACATTTCATATTATATAGATAAGGCAAAAATATTATATTTTGTCAGTGATTGTGCCAAAGCGTTAATAAACCTTGCTGAGGTTCGTAATAACGTTAAAAGTGTAGCAGATTTTTTTCATTTTAAACATGGCATAAACAGACTCTTATGTTTGGCACTCGCAAGTAAATTAGGATTACAGAATATTTATAGAAGAAAAAGCTTTAAAAATAGCTCCAAATCATAAAAAATTACAACCATATATCAAAAAATAAGTTATAATTATTCAATGGTACAATGGTGCAATGGTACAATGGTGCAATTATGTGATTCTAAACTAATAGATTAAAGAAATACAAATGTGTGAAAATTTTGTATTTTGGAAAACATTTGTTACATTTTTTTGTTAAAAAACAAAAAAACTCTTTAGGGTTTTTCAAACTCTTAAAGGATTTTTTGAATTAATATAAATCCTTTAAGAGTTGCATAGCAATCTTTAAGAGCTGTTTTTTTCTTTAAAAAAAATTGCTTCTTAACACAGAATCTCATTCTAATACCAACAAAAAAAAAATAACATTTTTTTGTTTTTTTAAAAATTATAACTTTGCAAAACAAAAAACAACTAATGTATTAAGACTTAATTATCTAAAGTATTTTATAATAAAAAACATTACTCTATGTACTTAAGTCTTAATACACTAATCATTTTAACCTTATGGATATTTGGGAACTTGAGAAAACGAATTTTAGGAATTTTCTTAAACTTGAAAAAAGCTTATCAACTAATTCGGTAGAAGCATATTCGGAAGATATAAAAAAACTACATGAATTTATTGAAACCATTTCGGAGATAAAATTATCACCTTATGAATTAGAATTAAATCATTTGCAAGATTTTTTAATTTATCTGTGTGAGTTGGGAGTGAACAAACGTTCGCAGGCAAGAATAATTTCTGGCGTAAAAGCTTTTTATAAATATTTGTTAATAGAAGGTATTGTGGACGAAAATCCGTCGGTATTGTTGGAATCGCCAAGAATAGGATTAAAACTACCAGAGGTTTTAACAGTTGAAGAGATTGATATGTTGGAAGATGCTATTGATTTGAGCAAACCCGAAGGACACAGAAACAAGGCAATTATTGAAGTGCTGTATAGTTGTGGTTTAAGAGTTTCGGAGTTGATTAATCTTAAAATATCTAATCTTTTTTTTGAACAAGGATTTATTAAAGTTACTGGCAAAGGAAGAAAACAGCGGTTAGTGCCAATTAGTGAAAAGGCAAAAAAGGAAATTTTGATTTATAAAAATGAGCATCGCAAAAAATTAGATATAAAAATAGGTTTTGAAGATATTGTTTTTCTTAACCGTAGAGGAAAACAGCTGACACGAAATATGATTTTTATTATTGTCAAAAATCTGGCATTAAAAATTAATCTTGGTAAAAAAATTAGTCCTCACACATTTAGACATTCATTTGCATCGCATCTTGTAGATGGTGGGGCCGACCTAAGAGCAGTGCAGGAAATGCTTGGACACGAATCTATTATAACAACCGAAATTTACACACATCTTAGTAGCGAATATCTTAGAGATACAATTTTAACCTATCACCCCTGGGCAAATAAATCGCTAAGTTGAATTATTGGGTAAGTCTAAAAATTCCGTAAAATTTTCATTCAAAACCTTTGTTATTTAGAAAATATTTCTTTACTTTACAGTGAAGGCTTTGGAATTTCACTTCTTGCAACAATAATTTGAGAAGTAAGGAATGATACAATTATTCAAAGGTTCAATGATACAATTAAGAGGCTATAAACCTAATGATTAAAGAAAAACAAATGTGTAAAAACTTTTGTATGGCTACTTAATAATTAATTTGGCTCATATAGATAATCAAGGTCTTTTTATTGTAATAAATAAATAATCTTTTCAAATAGCAAATATTTTTATCTATTATATTGCACCAGCGGTGCAAAACAACGATAGAATTAATTGATAACATAGATATTGCACCCCAGCGAGGGTGCTATAATCTTCGAGTAAAAAAGACGTGGTTTTTATTGCACATCGCTGGAGGGCATTTAATAAAATTGATATATTTCTATCAATATAATTTTGCACCGCTGGCACAAAAATAAATAAGACCTCAATTGACTATAAGAGCCTTTACCTATTAGATAATCAGGGCAATAAACAATTTGCTTGATTTTTATTAATCAGTATATTAGTTTTTAGACAAAAAAAATCTAACTATTCTGTAGGGAATGATACAATTATGTGATTACAAACCAATAGATTAAAGAAATACAAATATGTTGATTTTTTATGTCAATTTTATATGTAAAAAACGCCGTATGTTTTTAATATTACTGAAAAGTTTTCCCAAAATTTCAGAATAACCCAAATTTAACAAAACTCTATTTTACAATAAACTAACTAATATTATGAAAAAACTTACCGAAGAATTTAAAACAACTCTATATCAAACAATTGAAGATATAGAAAGCAATTCACAAGTAGAAATTGTGGCAATTATTAAGCCCGAATCATCTAAATACAGAGCTATTTCTTTTGCCTCTGGTGCTGTATTATTATTTTTAACATTTTCGTTTCTTATGTATGTACCCTGGTGGGAATTTGAATATTTTTTAATTTATTTTCTTGCTATAATATCATTTTTTGTAGGTTTTGGCTTAGTTGAATTTATTCCGCCAATAAAAAGATTATTTCTTAGCAAAAAATTAATAAATAGAAATGTAGAAATTTATGGTCGAGCAATTTTTCAAAAAGCTGGTATTAGGCATACAAAAGAAAAAATAGGCGTTTTAATTTTTACTTCTCTTTTTGAGAAAAAAACAATAATTTTAAAAGATAGAGGAGCAAAAACTTCAGTTCCAGCCGAAGAATGGGAGCAAATTGATAATAATTTCAAAAAAATATTTAATGCTCCTGATTTTCAAAAATCTTTAATTGAAAATTTAAAAAATTGCAAAGATGTATTTTCAAAATATATTCCTTCGGTAGAAGATGATATTAATGAATTACCTGATGATTTAACAATAGACTTATAAAATGAAAACAAAATTTACAAAACAAATATTTTTTTTAATAACTAAAGTTTTTGTGTTCATTTTGTGATGATTATCAATGATTTGTAAAA
>JAOZTW010000638.1 GCA_029938985.1 Bacteroidales bacterium
TCGCCAATTAGACCCACAACTTGGCAGGTGGTTTTGTGTGGATAAACTGGCGGAGTGGACTGTGTCTGTTTCTCCTTATGCCTATGTAAGCAACAATCCTATAAACCACTATGATATACTTGGACTTGTAGAAGGACAGGGAACAAATCAAGATGGAAGTAGCCCAGGAGAACCAGACGACAGAACTCCAACTTGGTATGAAATAGCTTGGCAAAACTTTTTAGATTTTGCTAATAGTGATAGTGGCTCAACAGGTGGTAGCTATGGAGCAGCAAATACTGGTGGTGCTAATTTATTTCCAAGTAGCAGTAGGGGAGGATATTCGTTTGGAGGTGTTGTAGGAAGAGGAAGTACAAAACCTGGTTTTATCATTACAAATTTAGGAAATTCACGTATAAATTATGTACAAAAAAATATGGCATCTCAAAAAAACTCTACTTATATGAAATTTACTTCTCCATTTAGTCCATTCGCCAATAATAATTTATACTACTATGATGTTCCTGTGTATTATATAAATGGTTCAAAAACCACACTTACTGGTCTAACCAAATGGACAGACTCCTCTCCTAATACAGTTAGTATATTTTTTGTAGAAGAAAATTATAATTATAAAACTGAAATTGGACTTGCAAGTTTATTTTTACACGAAACATTACATGCATATCTTTTCATGAATAACAAACTGAACAAGCAACACGAAAGAATGAATGAAACTAAGTATATTGAAGACATGGTAAACGGATTGAGAGAATATGCAACCAAAAATGGTTTAACATATTTAACCGAAGTTGATTTTTATACATTAGCATATGGTAGATGTGGAACAGGTGCACCAGATTTTGACTTTTGGGATAGAGAATCACAAAAAGATTATAATATTTTCCTTAACAAAAATTTTAATGGAGATTTTAACAAATATATTGAACATTATTCAAAATTAATAAATAAATAACCAAAAACAATACTAATGAAAAAAACATATAAATTTATAATTTTTATAACTTTTTTTACTTTTTGTAACCAAAGTGTTGATGAAGCTTTAATAAAAGAATTAAACCCAATTGATAAAAAGGACTCATTAATGTTATATTACGAGATAGATTTTCAACCATTTAGATATTTAGGAGATAAGGCATTTCCTTTAACTACAAATCAATTTGAAATATTTGTACGCTCTTTTGATTCCAAAAATAATAGCTCAGTTATTTTTCACATTAAAGATTCTATAAAAATATATTATGTGTTTTTCAAAATAGGTGATACACTTAATAATAATAAATTTTTCATAAAAAGCTATAAATTAAAATCATACGATTCGCTTTCATTAAAATATTTTGTAAAAACTAAAATTGATAATTTTGATAATTATTATTATAATCTTAAAGGTACTTTAAGTAGTGCAGAAAATGAGTTTACTTTTGGTTTTAAATATGAGAACAAAGAAAAATTAGTAGAAACGTACAGATTATATCAAGAAGATCTTGGTTATTTAGTAAAAATAATTAATAAATACATTGAAAAAGACGAATCTTTTAGAACATTTGAATGGTGTGAAAATATAAAAGGAAAAGATATAATTATACCATACTACAAAGAGAGATTTGACAGTATAGTTGGACCAGCTCCAATTTGTAAAACACCTAACTTATTAAAACCAAGGCGTTTTGTTGAAATAATTAATAATTAATTTTACAACGGCAAAGAACTACAAGACCTCAGCCAGTTTTACGACTACGGCTTTCGCCAATTAGACCCACAACTTGGCAGGTGGTTTTGTGTGGATAAACTGGCGGAGAGTTACCACAGTATAAGCCCTTATGCTTATGTAGGCAACAACCCAATAAACATGTACGACTTGTTAGGTTTGCAATGGAAGGGAGTACCTTTTATGACCTCGGGTAATGTAACTTATGCAGGTACATCAGATATTTATGGTTTTTTACATTCGGGTAGTAGTTTGGAAGAAGTAGGTCCAACAGGCGAAGATTTTGATATTTGGTCTAATGGAGATCAATCTCAAAGTTTTAATGAGTGGTATGGAGCAAGAAAAAAAGCCGCATGGGATGCCGGTTTTGCAAACCCAGCTGCAGCAAGAGATGCAGGTTATTTACTTATTAAACGTGACTATGGAGTAGATGTTGCTGGTTTTTATGTGAAAAAAGGAGAAAAAAATCATACGTATATATATCTAAATCATCTAAATCTAATAAATCCTGACTTTCCAAAGTATTATGGTGGCACAGCACCAATACCAGGATTTTTTAAAGCTAATCCAATAAAAATACTCTCTGCTGCCAAAAAAATTTCAAAAGTACTTTTTACTAAAAGACTACCAAAAGGTTTAAAAAAAATACCAAAACAAATAAAAAGAATAGATATTCCTAAAATTAAAAATGGGAAAATACCACATAATGGTGAACCACATATTCATCTAAAAGATGGAAGAGCATTTTACTTGGATGGAAAATGGAGACATGGAGATGGCTCTGTTCCTCAGAAAGTATTAAAATTTATTAACTTCTTTTTAAATTAAACATAAAAATTATGGAAAACAAAATAAAAAAATGGTTATCAGATGTTACAACAAATCTTGAAAATGGTGCAATTGGTCAAGAAATTCACATAGAAGAGTTTTACAAGAGAAAAATAAAAAAACAAGTTAAAATGCTTGAAATTGCTTGTGATATTTTTTGGCAAACATCTAAATTAATAGATAAGTCTTTATTAAAAAAATATGAGTTATCTATATCTATTGATCTTATTGAAAAATCAAAAAAAATTCTTGGCTCTCCAAAAAACATAACAGAATTAATAAATAATGTAGAAATACGTTTAAATCCAGAAATTTATATTTCGGCACCATCTGTCGGTGGCTATGTTAAATCTGAATTTTATAGAAGCTCTATTTTTTATCAAATTTATCAAAAGTTTAATAATGATTTCATAGTTTTCAATGACGAATTTAGAATGATAGAAGAAAATGAAGACGATGACGAATTTCGTAGAAATATAAATATCATTTATTTTCCAAGTAAAGAATAAGTTTATCAATAAAAAATATCTTAATTTTTTCTTAAAAAAGCTCGCAACTGTACGAGTTTTTTACATAAGAAAAAAAACGCTTTGTTTAATGAATAAAATACAATTAACTAATAAATAGATAGTTGTATTTTTTTTCTTTATTGTTTTCTTATTTTTCAAAATAAATAATTGAATTTTTAATTTTATTTTATTACTTTTGTAAAAAAAGAAAAACTTGCATTTATTTTTGTGAATAACAACAGCAAAGCACCAATACCCACAGACCGTAACAAAAGCATTGGTTACGAATACAATATAACCGACCAGCTTGGCAATATACGAATGGTGTTTAACCAC
>JAOZTW010000639.1 GCA_029938985.1 Bacteroidales bacterium
TATTAATTCCATTTAGTTTTGCAATTCTTGGTGCTAAAATGAGGAAAAAAGTTGTGATGTATGGAATAACGCTTGAAAGCAAGTTAGGATTTGGAGCAGGAATTGCAGGTAAATTGAGCTTTGGATTAGTCGCAAACCCATCGAATAACCTTGCTTTTGTTGGTACTGCGGGATTTGTAAGTTTTTTAGCTTAGGTGGCTGGCGATAAAGATGTAGATAAAGGCATAAATGTATATGCAGGCATGGATGCTGGAATTTCAATAGACCTTAGTGTTACAGAATTCAAATACATTGGAGAACTTTATGGAAATATTTATGACTTTGATTTTGATTTTAGAGCATTCCACAAGGAAAGGAAAAAGGTTTGGTGTTATGTTTTCATGGAACACCGAAGAAAAACTTGTGATAAATCAAGATGATTTTCCAGACTTTAAAATAATAAAAGATAAACAAGTCCCAAAAGAAAAAGAAAAATGAATTTATTACATAGACGATTATTGGGCAATATATGTTCCTTGAAAAATAAATTACACTTATCGGGTTCGGGCTACGCCATTGATATGGTGTTTTTTTAAATTGCTCACGTCGTTCTTTTGTTGTTAACCCATAGAGTTTCCCATTATTATAAAAACGTTTTAATTTCTTTTCGTTTTTCAGAATTTCCATTAAAAATTTTGCATGGTATCGTTATATTGATTATAATTTTACTGAAATAATGTATGTTTTCAATAACAAGTCTTATGTATTTTCAGTTAGATGTATTAAAAATGAGTTAAAAAGTAAATAAAAAACTACATGAAAATTTTGTATTGTTTTGAAAAATATTCATATTTGCAACTTATTAAAAAAAGATAAAATTGTAAAATAAATGTATTAATTTAAAAACAACAACTATGAGAAAAATTTTAGTTATTACACTATTTGTACTAATATCAACCATAACAGTATTAGGACAAGACAAAAAAATAAGTGGACAGGTAACAGAACAAAGTGGAGCAGGATTTCCAGGAGTTTATGTGATAATAGAAGGTACTTCAATTGGAGTTACAACAAATGCAGATGGATTTTATCAAATTTTAATTCCCAAAGAAACAGAGAATATTAATTTTTCGTATATTGGCTATAAAACACAAACTATAGAAGTAGTCAACAATACAGAAATTAATGAGCTTATGGAAGAAGACGAGTTGATGGTTAAGAGCGTTAAAGTTCAAGGCTTTGCAACTGCTACAACATTAGCTCGCCGTCGTATTGAGAGTTTACAAACAACACCTGAACCGATTGTAGCAATGACATCAGTAGAAATAGAAGATGCAGGAATTGGTAGCATACCAGATTTTATTGCAAATGTACCAAATGCAAGTTTTACATCAACACAAAATATTGGAACTAATGTTTTGACTGTTCGTGGAATAACATTATTAAGAAACGCCGAAGCACCAATAGCAATAATAATAGATGGTGTAAATGTTCCTAATCCAAGTGCTATAGACCAGGATATGTTCGATATTGAACAAATAGAACTCGTAAAAGGTCCTCAAGGTGCTTTATATGGGCGAAATGCTATAGCAGGAGCTTTGAATATTACAACAAAAAAACCGACTAACAGATATAGTCATTTTTTTAAAGCGAGCTATGCTAATGGAAACACCTACAACGCAACAATTGGTAGCAGTGGTGCAATAATTAAAAATAAATTATTATACAGAATAGGAGCTTCTACAAAAAACAGTGATGGTTTGATAGAGAATGATTTCCTAAAGAAAAAAGTTGACTTTTATGATAATAAATCTGTTAGAGCTCAATTGATTTTTAATGCAGGAAAGAATTTCTCGGCAGATATAGTGAGCAACTATAATAAAACTTATGGAGGAGCTATTTACTATGCAATTGGAAATCACCCATTATTAGAAATGCTTGGAGGTAACAATGGAGTAACCGAGCCACTATCAGCAAGCGACACACATGTAAAACCAACATCAGACGAACTTGGAGAGTCAAACCGTACCACAGCTGACGCATCTTTACGATTAAATTTTTCTTTACCATTTGCAAGGCTAACAACCACCACGGCATACAGCCAAATAAATTGGGATTTTCATGGTGATATAGATTTTTCGCCACTGCGAGAAGCCACACAAACAGGAGAGCAACTATCAGATGCTATGAGCCAGGAGATAAGACTTACTTCTAATACAGATAAAAAATTTAGTTGGGTAGCTGGTACGAATTATCAAATTGCAACACGAAAAAAAGACGAATACATATATCTTAGCTCAGCTGGTTTTTTTGCTCCTGTTTACGGTTTTCCACAAACAGACATGGAAAACGAAACTTTATACACATTAACTCACACAGACGAAGAAAATATTAATACCACATTAGCATTTTTTGGACAAGCAAGCTATAAAATAGCAGGTAAAACAGAAATTGCAGTTGGACTTAGATACGATTCCGATAAAAGAGAACAAACAAATCTGCTTGACAACACCACAAGAGAACACACTTTTAATCAAATTCAACCAAAAGTTAATCTCTCTCATAAATTTGGAGCTAATGTTTTCACATTTATTAGTTATAGTAAAGGTTACAGAAGCGGAGGTTTTAACAATCCAAGCACTGTTAGATACCCTGTACTATATGATGCCGAATATACAGATAATTACGAACTTGGCATAAAAACAAATTGGATTAATAATAGAATAATTGCTAATGTGGGAGTATTTTTTATTGATTTTAAAAACACTCAAACATATTTCTTTGAATTAGAAACTGGTGGACCAGTAATTGTAAATCTTGGAAAAACACAAAACACAGGTGCAGAAGCAGAGTTCAAATTTAGAATAACAAAAAACCTTGATATTTATGCCTCTGGTGGTATAATGAACCCAGTTATTACTGACATGGGAAACGCATACCTGATTCTATAAACGCAGGAATAGAGGGTAATTATGCTCCTCAAGCAAATTTGAATAATTCTAATTTCTCAATACAATATTCTATTCCTTTGGGTACGAAAAATAAAATAATTATTCGCCCCGAACATGAGCATAGAGGCAAATTATATTGGCATCCTAACAATGTTGATGTGCAACCTGCTACCGAGTTTATTAATTTTCGTTTAACATTTAAACATAAAGGTAAACTTGAATGGAAAGTAGGACTGTATGGTAATAATTTATTAAATACAGACTACTCTGGAGAATATTTTGCAGACGATTATACCAGTACTATTTTTGGAGATTTAAAATGGCCAGGCAATCCAAGAGTATTTGGTGTGAATTTTGCAATGAAATTTTAAAATTTGTAAAATATGCCAATAGTATTCTGAAGTGAATTAGGTTGTCGGATTTTTTGCCTCAGTCAGGTGTTCTTCACCT
>JAOZTW010000640.1 GCA_029938985.1 Bacteroidales bacterium
GGTTAATAATTGTCAATTTTATACTATTTTGGTAATTACATTTGTAATTATTTTACTATAAGTGTTATATAATGCTTTTTTAATAGTATATAAGTAAAATTAATTTTATAAATTATTGATAATCAATATAAAATGAAAGCAAAAACTTTAGTTCATAATTAGGAATTAAGAATTGGTTTACACCTTTAAATTCAATTTTTTATAAAATTTTTGTAAAAACAAAGTCGTTAAATATCTTGTAAATCTACGAAATTAACTTACTTTTAATATTATTTTTATTATCTTTGTATTAAAATATACATTTTGGCAAAAAAGAACAACTAAGTGAAGAAGAAATAATGAACGATTAAGACTCGTTGTTTTTTCTTTTTCATAAACACTTAATCTATCTATGGAAAATCCAGTTAAAAAAATTATTTTTTCGCAAGCTACTATTTCTCAAATAAGAGAAGTTGTAGATGTTTCTGTAATAAATGATGATAATACACGATTTATAAATTGGTTTGATTATAAAAATTCATTATCGGAAACAGAAATTGATTTTTTAAAAAACTTGAAGCGAAAAAACAAATATTTACAATATTATTCAGAGTATAATCTTCAGGCAAAATTTATAAGTCCGCTTTTTAGCAAAATAGATTTCACTTCTGAAACAGTAGATAATTGGTTTGGAGCAAAATTAAATTATGAAATAAATGGTTGTGAATTTACTGGCGAACCCGATTTTATGATTGCAACTGGCGACTTTGTGCCTAAAAATCCATTTTTCTTTTTTCAAGAATTTAAACCTGCTAATTCAAATAATTTGCCAGATTTTCAACTTCTTGCAGTACTAATAGCAGGAATAGCAAAAAATAATTCCAAAGTTATTAGAGGAGCCTTTAATACAGGAAGAATTTGGAATTTTACTTTGTTAGAGAAAGTAAAAAAAGACACATATAAATATTTTATTTCAAAATCTTTTGATTGCCTTAATATTGATGATTTAAAACAAATGTATATTATTTTAAAAGCAGTTAAAAGCCTTATTATTAATTATTAATCTTAGTAACACATGGAAAATTCTAATAAAAAAATTATTTTTTCACAAGCTACTGTCAGTCAAATAAGAGAAGTTGTAGATGTTAAACTTATTTATGATAATAATTCAAAATTTGACGATTGGTTTGGTCATAAACATAATATTACTGAGGAGGAACTAAAATTTTTAACAAATTTATTACAAAAAAATAAATATTTACGTCATTATTCGGAACATAATTTATTAGCAAAATTTATAAGTCAGTTGTTATACAAAGTAGATTTTAATTCAAAAACTGTAAGTAATTGGTTTGGTATCAAAATGAAACACGAAATAAATGGCTATGAATTTACTGGCGAACCAGATTTTATGGTTGCAACGGGAGATTTTGTCCCTAAAAATCCATTCTTTTTCTTTCAGGAATTTAAACCTACAACTTCAACAAAACTGCCAGATGTTCAACTTCTTGCCACTTTAATATCTGCTTCTTCGCAAAATAAAGCTAAAATTATTAAAGGTTCTTTTAATACTGGACAATTCTGGAACTTTGTTATTTTAGAAGAAATTAAAAAAGATACTTACAATTATTTTATTTCAAAATCTTTTGATTGTCTTAATATTGAAAGTTTAAAACAAATGTATATTATTTTAAAAGCTGTTAAAAACGAGTGTTGTAAAGATTAAAAACGTTAACCACAATTGAGAAATAGGAATTAAAAATTGGTTTACACCTTTTTAAATTCAATTATCTAAAGTATTGTTACACGAAAAGTCAAGGAGTTTTTTAGTAATATTTATCTATTTGATTTTCATGATAAATGCCGTAAAAAGACACTTATTAGAATGTATTTACTTGAAAATCGTTTTATTATAGTTTTTTTGCCCCCATAGTGTCCCCTTTCTTTTATCATATAAAGAAATAAAATCATATTTTTGTAAATACTTGTTAATTATACCAACACTGTTTTGTAGGGACTATCCAAATATGCTAATTCAGTTATTTGGTCAAATATTTTTAATGTAAATTGATAATCATTTTTCCAAGAATTAGAATTCAGCAAACTATGTGATACCGAAAGGTATTTGTAAGCCGTTTTGTATGCCGCAGTTTGTTTTACTTTTAAACCAGCACTTAAATTTAGTTCGGCGAGTTGTTTAATTTCATCGTTGTTTTTAATTAATTCTTTACCATAATTTAACTGATTTACTATTTCAAATATTTGGTTTTCAATATTTTCTTCGTCAGTTAATTCCAATAATAGTTTTCCTATTTGGAGATGAAAATTATTTTTTTCATTTTCATCAATTGTAGAATATATTGCTTGTTGAATTCTGTTGTGTACAAATTTGTATTTGTTATTATTTTGTGGTAAAATTAAGTTTTCAATAATTGCCGATTCTAAGTCGTTTTTACATTCATTTTCATCTTTTTAAATAATTGATAAAATTTTTAGGTTAAAAATATTTCCAATACAGGCGGCTATTTTTAATACATTTTGAGTTTGTTCTGGTAATTTTTTTATTTTATCAGTCATCAATTTTACTACATTATCTGTAATAAGGTCTAAGACCTATTTAATGTTGCTTACGCATTTACATATAATCTTATCATTTAGCATGTTACAAATATATAAACAGGTAAAAACTTTTGTATAGGTACTTATTCAATTTTTTGTTTTTTTAATATTTAATTAGCGAAAGACAAAAAATGTTATTTGAATTTATGTCTTTATGAATTATATTTTGCAAATGAATCTCACCAAGTGTTTGTGCAATATTGCTGGCAACTTGCAAAAGCTCTTTTAAATCTGTTTGATGTTTTGAATCAAATTTCGATAAATTTTCGCCATCAAAATGTTCTAAAATTAATATATTTTTCCCTTCAAAAGTATCTTTCTTTATAACTTTTCGTATTCCCGAAAAATTCAAGTTTTTTGTAAAATAATATTCATTGTAAAAACGTGTTTTTTGTTCAATGGTAGGATATTGTAGATTCAATATTTTTATTATCACATCTTGTGGATAATCCTGATATCTACCTTTGTAAATCGTAGTTTTATTACTTTCGTATATTTTTTGAAGGTTTTCAATTTTCATAAAAGAGTATAATTAAAAAAAGAACAATTTGTTAAACAACAAAATTAATACCTTTTTATGAATTTCAAAATTTAAAAATAACTTTTTATATTATGGTGAATAAGGCTCTTGGATTTTTCAATTGCATAGTCTTCTATGGCTGGATATATAAAACAAAACAAATGAGAATTTTAATCCTTTAGCGAAAAAGAAAAAATAACTAAGGTACTGAAAAGTTGGGAAAACTTTTTTTGTAATATTTATCTGTCTGTTTTTCAAAGA
>JAOZTW010000641.1 GCA_029938985.1 Bacteroidales bacterium
CGCAAGCTACGTTCCTGAATTAAATTGACGACACAAAGCCCGAACCCGTTAAGGCAAATTCAAAAAACTACGAGTTCAATAACAATTAAAGATATGAAAAATAATATTATACAAGAGTTAGATAAAGCAAAAAATTCTAAAATTTTAGTCTTATATCAAAAACAAATTACTAATAAAATTTGGAATACTATCATTAAACTAACAGACTTGGAAAGTTTAGACTTTCATGATTGTGATTTTGTTAATGCACCCCATAGTTTTTATAAGTTTTCAAAGTTGAAATATTTAAGATTTCACAAATGTAATTTAACAAAATTTCCAACTGATATTACAAAAATAAAAACTTTAAAAAATATAGATATTTCATTCAATATTTTAAATGATATACCAGAAGATTTTCAGAAATTAAACAAACTTGAAGAATTAGATTTGTCTGTAACAGGTATTACAAATTATTCATTCCTTGAAAATTTCAAGAACTTAAAAAGAGTAAATTTGAGCTATAACAAACTCAATAAATTTCCACAACAATTACTTGCTTTAAATAATTTAACGGATATAAACTTAAACGGCAATAATATTTCAGAATTACCAAAAGAAATATCGACACTAAATGGACTAAATATCATAGATTTAGAATATAATAACTTAAAAACAATTCCTAAAAATATATCCTATGTAAAAAAACTTAAATATCTGCGTCTCAGCAATAATCAGATAATAAATATATCGTCTGAACTTTTTAAATTACAATATTTATCACAATTATTGCTTGAAAATAATCAAATCAATCACATACCGGCAGAAATTTCACAATTATCAAATTTGAAACAATTGGAATTAAGCGGAAATAGAATAACAAATATACCGGCTGATATTTCCAAATTATCCAAACTTTATTATATAAATTTAAAAGATAATTCTATAAATTTTTTAGAATTTGGATACAATATTTCAATTGAGAAACAGGATACACGTTATTTATCTTTTAAAAAATATCACCAAAACGATAAAACTGCGATTTTAAACTTAAATAATTTAGGATATGAAATACAATACGGAGGAAATTTAATTTTTCTAAAAACAGATAATGCTCATGCTTACATTTCAATTACCGATAATAGTGGCATACTAAGTGCTGCCGAATTAGTAAAAATTGACTTAGAAAAAGATTATAAGCCTGATAAGATATACAAAGCTAACTTATTGATAAGCACGTTTGGAACAAAAGAAACTCAACAGCAGATTTTATCAAACATTCGTAGTAACTTTGAAAAGTGGATAACAAAAGAAAATATTAAATCTCGCTTTTTTTTATACCCTTTAAAAAGTGGCAAAGATAACGAAATAGAGATTGACTATGATAAATTACTCAAATACAAAGCAGCAAGTCAATATGCTTATTTTGACGACCAAAAAGGAAAAAAAATACCTGTGAGTGATTTATTAAAATATATTGAACCAAAATATATTGACTTTAAAAAAGAATGGATGGGAGCAAATTATATTACTAAAATTGGAATTAAAAATTTAAAACTTTTTGAAAGCATTGAATTTAATCTAAGTCCCCGAATAAATATATTACTTGGTCATAACGGACTTGGAAAAACATCTATTTTACAGGGCATTACCATAGGTTTACTGCCCACAGAAAATATAGACAAATCTGATAATTTTATTGAATATATTAAACATAGAAACGAGCGAGCAGAAATATACATAAACTATGGAGAAAACGAACAACGAATTATTCATGTAATACCAAGTGGATTGAGTGAAATGCAACATATCGAAAATCCACCTCAAATTTTATTAAGTTATGGTGTAAATTTGAATGCTGATACTAAAATAGATACTAATTTTTATGAAAACATAACACAAGGAAATGGCGGATTGTATTCAACAAAGTCAATATTTAAAGATTATTCAAATGATTTTAATAACCCTTTAATAATTCTCTATGAATTACAAAAAGACAGTAAACAACAACATAACTTAAAAAACATAATAAAGTTGATAGTTGATAAAATAAATGAATACTTAAACTTAGTATCAGAAAATGAAAAAATACAATTAATTGAAAGAAATGACCATTTTTATTTTAAAGACCTAAATAACAATAATTTAAAATTACATAATTTAAGTGAAGGTTATAAAGACCATATATTATTAATTTCAGATATTCTTTTTCGGATAATCGGTGCAAGAAATATTTTACTTAAAGATGAAGAAATAAACAACGATATTTTAATAAAGGCAAAAGGTGTAATACTTATTGATGAATTTGACAGACATTTACATCCTGTTTGGCAACGTCGTTTATTATTTCAATTAAAAAAAGACTTTCCAAATATTCAATTCATACTAACTACACACAATATTTTCTCTTTACAATCAGCAGTTGATGCAATTGCACATCAAATTTTGACAACAAAAACCGGAATACGGATAGATAGTTCAAAAATTGAAACTGAAAATATTCTGAGTATTATGAGAAAGTTTTATACGAAAGACTTTTTTGATTATGAAACACAAAACAAATTAAATCTATTTTCTAAATATTTAGACAAAATTCACGATGGCGAAATAGGTTTTGTTTACAGCGAAGATTTTTATGATGCTGTTAAAAAATTAGATAATATGGGCGAAGAAATTCAAGCAATTATTGCAAGCCAATTATTGCAACTTAATTCATCTCTTAAAAAAATAGGAAAAAAAGAGTTTGTATTATGATAAAAATGAAAAGAAATAAAATCCCCGTTTTCTTAAAAAACAATAAAAAGAAATGGACAAATGCTTTTTTAACCGGTTCTTCTTTCAGTTGGCACAACAAACAAAAAGAACTATTAAAATCATTAAAAGACATGACATTATCTCATTGTGCTTTTTGTGATGACATATTAGTTCCTAAGGGTAGTGATAATGGAGAGATTGAGCATTTTAGACCCAAAGAGAAATACAAAAAATATGCTTTTGCATGGGCAAATTTATATCCAATTTGTCGTTCTTGTAACGGCACAAAAAATGATAGGTTCGACAAGTTATTGTTACGCCCCGATGAAAACGAATTTAATTTTTCTAATTGGTTTAGATTAGACCCAAGCACATTTGAATTAAAACCTGAAAAAATAGGAAACCCTAATTGGATTAGAGCAGAAATAACTATTGAATTATACGGATTAAACAAGAATAAGACAACAAGACGATTATTTGAACATGACAGAATTGCTAATAATCAATATGAAAATAAAGATAATCAACCTTTTAGATTTATATAACGATTGCCTTAACATTAGGCTGGTTGTCATTGCTTTGTGGCTACATTTTGTGGCTTGTTTCGGTCGCTTCGCTCCCTACACAAGCCACAAAATGTAG
>JAOZTW010000642.1 GCA_029938985.1 Bacteroidales bacterium
GCGACACAATTACACTTATCGGTAACTTCTTGCCGTCGTTTGCTTTTTTGGTACAATGTCAATTAACAGTAAAATGTCAATCAATCAACGCACCCATGCCAATTTCCGCACAGTGAAAAAGCAAATGATGAGCAAGAAAATGATAGCAACTTTATATTTTTCTATCACTGTGAAATTTTGTAATATTTATTTTTTGCACATAAATTTTTTACATTTTCTATTGTTTTAATATCACTTTGCAAAATTCTAACGTTAAAATAAAGTGCAAAAATAAGATTATTAATATGAGTTTTTAACTCATCTATTTTTTCAAAATCAATAATTTCAAAATCTTTTAATTCTTGCAAATTAAATTTTGAAATTTTGAAATTTTGAAATTTTAATTCTATTAACTCTGCATTTTTATTTATTCTTAATTTGTAGATTTTATCGTTTTTATGAAGACACAAATTATTTTTATCTGTAGAAATATTATCAAATTCTTGTAGCATTATTTCCGAAAAATTTACAAAATCAGACAGTTTTTTTGTTTCATAATCTAATATTTTTTGTGTCTCTTTAATTATTTCTGTTTTGATATGTTTATTCCGCTCTGTAATTTTGGGTATTCTAATAAATTTTTTTATTGTTTTTATTCCAATTAAAATATCTTTTTCGTTGTCATTTCGGAAAAAAGCATCTAATATTGTAGTTGATAATGAAGAACTTATTAGCGAAAATAAATATAACAATTCATTTTTGTTATCCGATGAGATTATTATGTGATTATAGTCAAGCATAATTTTTTTATCCGAAAATCTGAAACGGTCATAATTCATGTATCGCCAAACTATTTTATATTTTTGCTCAAAAACTTTTTTTCCTTGACTACCAAATGGGAAAATTAATTTTTCGGTAGCTATATATTTATTACTTAAATCAATAGAATATTTTTCTTTGTTAAAAATAGGTAAAATAAAATTGTTGTCATTTTTTTTATTTTCTATTTCTATTTTTGGAAATTTTATTCCCCTGTCAAAATAAAATTGACTATCAAATTCAATTTTAGAACTTTGATGTTCATAATACAAAGAGATATCTTCAGAAGTTATTTTATATTTATCATAAAATTCTAAAAAACTTTTATCAAATTTTAAGAAGTTCCAATTTTTAACGTTTTTCAAAAGTTTATTTTGTGAAATTTTATACTTATAAATATTTTTATTTTTTTCTATATTTTCAATTGTATCATTTATATTACTATCTTTTTGTTTATATCTAATTATTTGTGTTTCATGCAAATAAGCAGGAGCTTTTTTTGTTACAATAAAAATAAGACTTGAAGTTGCAACTATTTTATTTTGCTTTACTCCCCTGTCAATAAACATGTTATTTGAAAAAATTATTATTTTTTCAATCGTTGTAAATTTTGCAAGATGATAACGAATAACGTCTAAATCTCCTGCCATAAGAACTGTTTGCGGAATTATATAAGATAATTTTCCATTATCTTTTAACAGAGCCAAACCAAGAGCGATAAAATAAGCGTATAAATTTGGATTTGGAGCATATTTTTTCTTATCCGTAGGAATGCTGTGCAAATTCATTCCATATATATTGTTCATTCGTATTTTTTTCTCTTTTTGAAATTGAAAAAATAAATAATTAAGTTTTGAACATTGTTTAAATGAAATATATGGTGGATTTCCAATAATATAATCAAAACGAAAACGGTTTATTCTCGGTTCACTCTTATTTTCAAGACTTTGCTTCATTTCTTTAAGGTCGTCTTCGTCTCTGACATAACTTGCATATCCAAGATTTAACTCATTGGTAAACAAACTCATTTGTTGTTTATTTTTTTGATAATCAACTTGTGTGTCGTAAACTGTATTTTTTATTGCTACGTCCAAAAATTCTGCAATACTATCTTTTGTCTTAAAAATTTTTATTTTCTTCTCTAACGGATTGTTATATTTTTGATTAATGATTAAAGGCAACATTTTCATTATTATGCTCATTTCCGCAAGATAAAGCGGAAATTCTTCAATATCAAGTCCAAAAACGTTATCAGTAATCAAATTTTCTATATTTGAAAATTCAAAATTCGGAGTATTTTGTTTACTTTCAATTATATTTCTGACCGCACTGTATAAAAAAGTTCCACTCCCACAAGAAGGGTCTATTATTGATATTTCGTTTTTATTTTCAAGTTTTTCAGAAGAATAACCAATTTCTTCCAGCATAAAATTAACTATTTTGGGAGCAGTAAAATATTGCCCCTTATTTTTATCGGCATAAAGTTGTTTTAAATAATTTTCGTAAATAAAACCAAATATTTCATTTTTGATATTTGTAAAATTATATTGTTTTATGAAAATAAAAATATCTAACCAAGGAGTAATTTCCGAAAGTGTATTTTTTGGCTTATCAAGTATTTTATCAAGCGTTTGGTTTATAATTTTTTGTTCGTTAGAGAACGGCTTATAAATATTTTTTGAAATATTATTACTTATTGTCTTTATTACCAATAATATATCTCCATAGCTTTTATTTAATAAATTTTTATGAACTCTTTTTAATCGTTCAGTTAAGTCTGTTTTAAAAGAGTGGAAATCATTATCGGCAAGGGTTTTATATAATATAAATTGGATAAGATAGGCATAAGAAATTTCAACCGATTTTTTAGATTGTTCTTGATCCGACATGTTAGAAAAATACCCTTTCAGATTAAGTTTTTTTCTAAAATTATCTATTAATTTTGTAATATCATCAAAGAAATTTTTACGATTTTCTTCTAAATTCAGGTCGTCTTCGTAATCAAATATTTCGGCAGTTTTTTCAAAAAATTGCAAATAATAATTTTCAACTTGTGTATATTCGTTCCAAAATGTAAGAAAAATATTTGTTTTATTTAAGATTTCATCAAGTGTAAATTCTTTAATAACAATTTTATTATTGTAAAATCGCCAAGTGTAACCGTCTGTTAATATTCCATATTTTTTGTTCCATGCTTTTTGATAGTTAAAAATTTGTTGCTCGCCAGCTTTAATGTTTTTATATTTTTCTACTTCAACAGGGATAATTATATCGTTTGTTATAAATATAATTATATCTGCACGTTTTTGTTTTTTTGTTTTTTCTAATAAAAATTCATTTCGTCTGTTGCTATCTTTTTTTGATAACTCTCCCTTTTTTAATTTAAAAATATCATCAGACATTAAAATTTCGTTAACAAAATTTTGAACACCCGAACCAATTTCATGTTTAGTATATTCATTTTTTTCTTTTTTCCAAAGAATTTTTAGTTCGTTTTTTTTCATTTTGTTTTTAGTTTTCAGTTGTTGCTATCGGGTTCGGGCTTTGTGTCGTCAATTTAATTCAGGAACGTAGCTT
>JAOZTW010000643.1 GCA_029938985.1 Bacteroidales bacterium
ATTAATTTTATAAATTATTGATAATCAATATAAAATGAAAGCAAAAACTTTAGATAATAATGGTTACTATTAAAAATCAACTTCTATTCTAACAGAGATAAAACCAAAGTCATCTCCACCCTCGCCTGCAGGTATAGCAATTAGAAGCGGATCAGTGTATAAATTTCCTGCATTATCTTTGTAAATATTTAGATTTCCTTTCGCATTTGAGTATCTGTCATGGTTTAAGAAAGAATAATTTAGCATTAATTTTACATTATTGTTTGCATGATATGTAATTCCTGCTGTATAAGTACCGGCAGAGCCACCATAAATCTCTGCATCAAAATCGTTGCTTTTGTTAATTTTATTAATCATATATTCGCCCTGAAAAACAAATTGTTTCCAAGAACCAGCAATTTCAAAATCATATAATTCTCTGTTTTTAATTTCAAGAATATCATCTGTATCAAGATATTTTTTACGATTTATAGAGGTTAACGAACGTGTACTAAAACGATAGCTATTAGGTATTTCCTCAGATGTTTTTGGAGTTCTAAAAGAAGTATTTGCACCAAAATGCAAAACTGCATTTTTATTTTGAATAGGCATAAACACCAATCTCCCAGTATATGAAACACCCTCGTCAGTACCATCTTGTTTGTTTACCGATTGTGAATATGCTACCGACTCCGAATCTCCAATATCCTGAAAATGTACTCCTGCAACTGCAAGAAAATGTTTGGCAAAAATATTTGTTTGTAAACCAAGATGTCTGGAGGGTGCAAATTTACTAACCAACGAACGCTCAATAAATGTTTGATAACGAGATGTTGTAGTGGTTTGCATTGAAAAACCTTCTTTAAAATTTCCTGCTTTCACATTCCAATGTTTTCTTTGATATTTTATAAAAGCATCTTTTAATTCTACTTTTGAATATGCAAAATCTAAATCTAATTCGCCATACCAATATTTTGATAAATTGGCTTTTAAAGCAAATCTTGCTCTGCGAATATTTACTCCATTACCAATTGGATTTAATGCGTTTTTGTCAAAAAAATAAGCACCATCGAAGAAAATTCGTGAGTCAAACCAAAATCTATAATCCTGTTTTTTTGATTCAAGAACAAGAATACCGTTTCTTGCCTCAGCATTTAATTCTTTTCGTGTTACCTGTTTTCCGTAAGCATTATATCTTATGTTCGAAGACATTTTTACTGTTATTTCTATTTCGTCTTCTATTAAAATTTCTTTTTTATCAAAATCTTCGTGAGAAAAAATTAATGTCTTAGACGAATTTTTAGGAATTTCTAATTTAAAACTCCTTTCATCATTAGTTTTTGCAACTATATTTATATTTTCTTTTAAAATAATATTTACATCAGAAATCGGTTTATTGTTTCCAGTATCAGTTACATTACCAGTAACAATAATTTGAGCTATATTTTGATTACTCAAAAAGAACAATAAAACAATATGTATAAAAAAAAAATTGTTTTCATTTATATAATTTAAAAAATTATTAATTAATTTGTTTTTTGGTTTTAATTTATTTATTTTGAATATTATTTGGTTTTGTATTTGTGTTAATTCTATCAACAATATCAAATATTTAGGCATTTTTCATAAATGCAAATTACTGTGTTATTTTAATTATTTTAAAATCCTCATTTACAATAAGTAAACTGCGGTATTTAAAAAATAAAAATGCCTTGTACTTTACACTTATGAAAAACGCCAAAAGAAATATTAACCCTAAAAACTAAACACAATTTTACTATGAAAAATTCTATTTATTACCTATTATTTATTCTTTTGTTTCTATTCTCTTGTAATTTGGAAGATAAAAACAACAACGCAAATCAAGATGGATATAATTATACCGAAGCTTTAAATGACACCATATTACAAATTGAAATACAAGAATATGGTAAAACCAAAATTAATGACTCTCTCAATTATTGTTATGGATACGGTTCTTCGCTTGTGAAACATCCTACCAAAAAATATTATTTCTATATGCTAACAGATAGAGGTCCTAACTTTGATATTTTGCCAGAAAAAACAAACTTAAAATATGATTTTGAAATAGAAGAAGGTAAAAAATATCAAACTTTTGCTGATACAAATTTTACTCCTCAAATAGGACTATTTTATTTTGATGGCAAACAGTTTAAGCTTATTGAATCTATTGCTTTAAAAAACCAGAAAGGTATAAATTTAACTGGTATTACTTCTACAAAAATGACAAATGAAATACCTGTTTATATAAAAGATTCAAAGCTAATAAAATTGAAAAGATCGGATAACGGAATTGATTCAGAAGGTATTGTGGCTTGTGCTGATGGTTCGTTTTGGATTAGCGACGAATACGAACCTGCTATTTTTCATTTTGATAAAAATGGAAAAATGCTTCACGAAAAAATAAATCCTAACACAAACGTACTATACAAAGGTGTAAACCTAAAACTACCAAAAGTGTTTTCTAAACGAAAGGTTAATGCAGGTTTAGAGGGTGTTACTGCTACAAACAACGATTCTGTGTTGTTTTGTGTGGTTCAAAAACCTTTAGTTAATTATAAAAATGATAAAAAATTAATTAAAGGCTGTAGGTATATTCGTATTTGTAAATTAGATTTGTATTCAGGAGAACTTAAAGAATTTGTTTATATTACAGAACATAAAAAGAACTATATTAGCGAGATTCGTTCATTAACAGATTCTACATTTTTAATAATAGAAAGAGATGGAAAAAATCCTATTGAAAATAAAGAGAGCGATAAACTAATTTGTAAAATCAAAATTAATGATAATACAACCAATATAAATTCAAACGGAGACAATGAATTTGGTATGCTATTTTCAGGAAAAACATTGGAAGAGCTTACATTTCACGAACTTGACAGTATAAATGTTGTTAGTGTGGAGAAAGAAGTGATAATGAATATTCCCGAAGTTAAACCAGATTTTTTTCATAGGAAAGTAGAGGGTATAGAGTTTCTGGACAATAATATATTTTTTGTCAACGACAACGATTTTGCCATAGATTACGACTACGACAAAAATGCTATTCTTGAAACAAAAAATCAAGATGTGTTAGATAAATGTTATATATATATATACCTACCTAATGAAAATTAATAACTTTAAAGATTTTTGAAATTAGAAAAAAATAATGAAATTTATTGGCGTTTTTCACGAGTGTCAAGTTCAAGGTTTTTTTTAATATTAAAATTGAAGTTTAGTTATGTAAATGAGCATTTTAATATTTCAAATACAACGAAGAAATTGATAATCGTGAAAAACGCCAAAAATTCATAAACAAAACGGATTAAAATACAATTAGGCATATCAAAATAAATAATTAACCATTTAAACTTGTTCTTTTGAATTT
>JAOZTW010000644.1 GCA_029938985.1 Bacteroidales bacterium
AAGTAACAGCTGGCGAAACAGAAACTTACATAGTTGAAGGAACACAATTTGACCCTATTTCGACAGACGATAATTGCGAAGTTGCAAGCATAACAAACAACATTAACGGTTCAGCAACTCTCTCTGGCGAAGCACTCGCACAAAGCGAAACTCATACTATTACTTGGACAGTAACAGACGTAGCAGGAAATACAGAAATTTGTAGTTTTGATGTTGTTGTAAATGCTTTTGTAGGAATTTCTAACTTATCCGAACTTGGAATAAATATTTATCCAAACCCAACAACTGGAATTTTTAATATTGAAACAGAAGGTAATTATGAAGTTACAATTACAGATATTTCTGGTAAAGACGTTACATGTAACGTCTCTACATCACAAATTGATTTAACAAACCACGCCAACGGAATTTACTTCATCAAGTTCCAAAACAACGAAGTTATTAAAACAGTAAAAATTATCAAACACTGACCTCTAAAATAATGGGTAAAAAACTGGACATGGCTACAATCTGTTGATATTTATATTATTGTGTTCATGTTTTTTGTTTATTTTAGATTTTCTAATTTTAATTACAGAATAGTAATTGTTTTTTTTGAAAAATTGAATATTAGTTTTTTATGTTTGTTGTATTTTAATATTTTTAAAAAAATATGCAAATAATTGATTCTAATGTTGTTTAAAATAAATGTCCAGTTATTTATTAGAGGTGTTAATCATCGTATAATAAACTGTTTACATGATTTTTTCAATTTTAATTTAGAGGTCAGAAACAATAACTTAGTATTACACTTTCCAACGTGGCTTTTCGCCACTTGGAAACGTGTAAACGCAAAACAAGGAGTTCTCCAAAAAGCCTTTAAGTGAGTAGGAACAAATTATTAAATTTATTTTATTATGAAAAATAATTTTAAAGTAGTACTTATTACTATGTTCTTGGTAATAAGTTTTGGGAGTTTTGCCGGGAATATTATCGTCTCGGGAGCAGGAAGTCCTGAAGTGGACGGATATTATGTAGAAGATGGTGAGAGAGATAGCAGACCTATTTATAAGTATAACGATGGCACTACAGACTGGGCAATAGCATGGACAGGTTTTAGCTGGGCATTAGGTAAAGATGACGGCTCAATGATTATGGAGACTTATTATGAAAACTTTAATGATTTTCCAACTTGCCCTAATTTTGGTTGGCAAGCAATGATTGGAATGGAACCCATTCCTATGTTTGAAGAGGGTACTTTATTTTCTGGTGGTATTGGGACAGAAAGCGACCCTTTTGAAATATCAACTCTTGATGACTTAGAATTTCTCTCAGGCTATGACGCATACTGGGGAGATGGTATTTATTTTATTCAAACTAAAAATATTGACGCATCACAAACTTCAACGTGGAACTTTACTACAGGTTTTTCCCCAATAGGTTCAGAAACAACCCCTTTCGTAGCTAATTATAATGGGCAAGGCTTTATTATTTCAGAACTTTTTATCAACCAAGTTGCTAAGTACCAACAAGGCTTTTTTAGTTTTATAGGCGAAAATGGCAACGTTTCTAATCTTGGGCTTGTTGATATAAATTTCACAGCCTATGGTAGTGGCGGTCTTTGTGCATACAACTATGGTACTGTTAATAATTGTTACACCACAGGTTCTATTTATGGGTCAGAAAATATTCTTCCTAGTGGAGGAGCTGGACTATGTGTTATAAATTGTGGCGTTATTAATAACAGCTATAGTCGGTGTTCTGTAACAGGAACGGATGGTAATTATAGTGGTTTTTGTCTCTCTAATACTTCTGATTTAGGTCTTGATGGAACAATAACAAACTGTTATAGCACAGGGGTTGTTTCTGGTGAAAATGTCGGAGGTTTTTGTGCTTTTAATACTAGCACAATAACAAACTGCTTCTGGGATACTGAAACTTCCGGACAATCTACAAGTGTAGGTGGAACAGGCAAATTAACTGCCGATATGAAAACCGAAACAACATTTACCGATGCAAGTTGGGATTTTAGTACAATTTGGAAAATGTCGTCCAGTGTGAACGACGGGTATCCTGTATTGCAATGTATGCAAGAACCACCAATGGAACTCGTTTTTACCTTTACTGCCAATACTAACATTCAATTACCATTATGGGGAACAGTAAACTGCACCGTAGATTGGGGAGATGGCTCGGATTCAGAAAATTTTACTTCTGAAGGTCTTAAAAATCATTCTTTTTCAGCAGGAACTTATACGGTAATTATTAGTGGTTCTTTGAGCGATTTTGGAACTCCTTCTTGGCAGGGAGCAAATTATCTTATGAGGGTAAATAGTTTTGGAAATTTGGGTTTAACTTCATTACGTTATGCTTTTTGCACAGCACATTTTATGCAATATATAACAACAGACTTACCTGCAAGTGTAACTAATTTGTATGGTGCGTTTAGTTATAATAACTCAAATATTGCAAATATTATTTTTTGGGACGTAAGTAATGTTACAAATATGTCTCGTATGTTTTTTTCATCATCAAACGTTCATCAAGATATTAGCGACTGGAACGTAAGTAGTGTTACTGATATGTCTCACATGTTCTACTCTGTTGATTTAGAACACGATATTGGAGGTTGGGACGTAAGTAATGTTACTAATATGGAGTCTATGTTTGAGAACGTTTTTATATTCAATCAAGATATTGGAGACTGGAACGTAAGTAATGTTACTAATATGACCGATATGTTTAATAATACGGATTTATCAACAGAAAATTACGATGCTTTACTTAACGGGTGGAGTGCACAAACACTACAAGCAGGTGTTGTTTTTAATGGAGGAGACAGCCGATACAGCTGTGCTGGAGCATCAGCAAGAGCATCACTCATTGCTGATGATACATGGACAATTACAGACGACGGTATGGCAAACACTATGCAAGCCGAAACAGCAAACCTTGATGATATTGTTGTTCAATGTTCTGTTACAGAACTTACTGCTCCTAATGCAATAGATGCTTGCGACGAAAGTTTTGATGCAACTCAAAGCGATATTACACTTCCTTTTTCAACACAAGGAACATATACAATTAATTGGGAGTCAATAGACCAAGCAGGTAATATTTATACTCAAACTCAAACTGTAATAGTTGATGATATTACTGCTCCCACACCAGACGTTGCTATGCTTGACGATATTGAAGTTGAATGTTCTGTTGATTTATCTACTTACACTCCAACTGCAACAGATAATTGCGTTGGAACAGTAAATGGAACAACTCCACAAACTATTTTCGACCAACAAGGTACATACACAATTACTTGGACTTTTGATGACGGAAACGGAAATTCTATTGATGTTGAGCAAAATGTAGTAGTTGAAGATGTTACAGTCCCAAC
>JAOZTW010000645.1 GCA_029938985.1 Bacteroidales bacterium
GATAAAGCCTTTTTTGTAACTGACGATGAAATTAAGACTAATAACTTAGAAAATGATTTAATTTATCCAGTAATTATGGGTAAAGAGCCTAAGCGTTACCATTTACATAATCCAATAAAAAAATCAATCTATCCATATAAAAATGTAGAAAATAAGACTGAATTAATTCCTGAAAGTGAGCTACAACAAGATTATCCAAATATTTATTCTTTTTTATTGAAAAATAAATTGAAGTTGCTTTCAAGAAAAGATAGTAGAAAAACTTTTGAAGAAATGGGCAGACCGTGGTATAGTTATACAAGAAAAGGCTTAATTAATGTTTTTGAAAGAAACAAAATACTTGTAGGCTATATTGTAAATTCAAATACTTACTGTTTAGATATAAATAAATATATGTTTAGTGTTGGTAGAGTGTTTGGCATTGTTCCATTAAGCGATGATATTATAAAAGGACTATTAGCTCTACTTAATTCAAAGGTTTCATACTATTTAATGCAGTTAAAGTGTCCTATAAAAAAAGGTGGATATTTTAAAATTTCTTCAAAATATTTAGCGGATTTCAAAATACCAAAAACTACAAAATTAAAACTTCTTGATAATGTTGCTGATAAACAAATAAATCAGAATTTTGCATATAACAATTCACTTATAAACTTTGTTCACTTACTGGAACAGAAATTCAAAATAATTTGTAATACAAAACTTGAAAATTGGCATGAATTAGATTTTGCGATATTTTTAAAGGAATTAGAAAAAGCCAGAAAAAAATCTGCAAAAGAAAATAAACAAGAATATAAAAAGCTAAAGTTATCAGAAGAAGCCGAATGGTTGCAGTATTTTAACGAGCAAAAACAAAAAGCACAGGATTTAAAAGAACAAATAAATCAAACAGATAAAGCGATTGATAAAATAGTGTATGAACTATATGAATTAACAGATAAAGAAATTGAAATTGTAGAAAACTCAACGAAATGATTGAAAAACAAATAAATACAAACCCGTAACAGCGTGTTGGATGTCATTTTATTTTTAGTGTTTTTTCGTTGCTTCGCAACTCAAAAAACACTAAAAATAAAACGCCACCATACACGTATTCGTTGTGTGCAACTTAAACCAAAACAACAATTAAAAATAAAAAATTACAAACTAATTTTAACAAAATATATTACATAAATTTAACTCTTAAAAAATGAAAAGTAAGATAAAAAGTATTTCCAAAGTTGAAGTAAAACATCTTTGGAACGATCCTCATTTAAACTTTGAATGGAACTTAAATTCAGATGTTAATATTTTAGCTGGCGATAATGGAACAGGAAAGTCTACAATTCTTGTTTTGATTTCAAGCTTATTAAAAGGAACTTTTGATGACAATTTAAACGAAATAGTAAAGTCTATTAAAATAACTTTTGATACAGGACAACACATAGTGTTTGAGAACATAGAAGATACAATAGAAAACTTAGAATTTCGTGCTAAAAAGGACAAAAAGATAAAAGAATTTATTCAACAATTAAAAAGAGACAAGGGTAAAGAATTTAATAAAATAGAATCACTGGGTTTCAATCGTATTTCTTTTGAAAGTTTACATATACAGCCTAACCAAATTTCTGAAATTATAGGGATTGACTATATCAAAACATTTGATATAAGGTTAAAAGATAAAAATATGGCAGAACATATTTTAGAGCAGCCAATACGGACAGATTTAGATATTCAAATAACACAATTACAAACAAAATATCTGAATTACCAAGTCAATTTAGGAAAAAGAGCATTTTTAGCTAAATTACCTACAAATCATAATATTGATGAAAAAATAAATATCTTCAAACAATCAATTAATAAACTTTTCAAAAGCACAAAAAAACAATTAAATCCAAAAGATAACTATATATCGTTTATTCAAAATAAAATTGTTTTAAAGCCTTTTCAGTTGTCATCAGGAGAAAAACAAATTTTAATTGTGCTTCTTTCTGCATTATTACAAGATGATAAACCTTTTATTTCTTTAATGGACGAACCAGAGATTTCTTTACATACGGATTGGCAAGAACAATTAATTGAAACTATTTTAAAGTTAAATAAAAATGCACAAATAATAATTGCAACACACTCTCCATTTGTTATTTCTCACGGTTGGGGAAACAAAGTATCTCAAATTGAAAACTTAATAAAATCAAAATAAACATGGGAACACCTCTTATAGAAAGGATTAGTGGACAAACTTTCAATATATTAAACCAATTACATAATAGGAATAATATAATTGCTTATGTTGAAAATGATGACGATATACCTTTTTGGAATTATTTTTTTTCTAACCAAAAAGTGCCCATAACAATTACGACTGCTGGCAATAACGATAAACGTGGAAAACAATCTGTTTTAGATTATTCTAACAGATTAAGTAAAGAATTTATTTTATGTGTAGATAGCGATTTTGATTATCTACATCAAGGAAAAACAGAACAATCTAAATTAATAATAGATAACCAATTTATTTTTCATACATACGTCCATTCTATTGAAAATTACAAATGTTATTCTTCAATATTAAATAAAGTTATCATAGATGCCTGTTATACTACTGATAATATAAATTTTAATTTTATAGGTTTTCTTGAAAAATATTCTAAGATAATATATGATATTTTTATCTATTTTATTTATTTTGAACAGAAATACAATATTGAATTAGAATTATATACAAAAGAAAAAGACCAAAAACAAATAGAATTATCTGAAATACAGTTTAATGAATGGGAAATAACTTATAAACCAATACATAACTTTCCTCTTAAACAAGGTCTAAATAAAATTATTAAAATTGCGGATTTAATTACAAACGAAGCAAAGGCAGAAGAAGAATTAATAAAATTAAAATTAATAATTGATAATAAAATCGGCGAACTTCCTACAATTGATACTGAAATATTATCTAAAATAAAAGACGACTTAATGAATTTAGGTGTTTCGAGTGAAAATACATATTTATTTATTCAAGGACACACTTTGCTTAATAACGTTGTTTTACGTTTTCTTAACCCCATATCTCGTAAAATAATCAGTGATAAAACATCTGGGTTTTACGAACAAGCTAAAAATGAAGCCAACGTTAAGAAAAAAGAAAATATTAATAATAACAGATTACATTTCGAAAAATTAATTATTCCTATTAAAACTGGATTATTAAATAATAAATATTTTTCAGAATGTCCTTTTTTAGAAAAAATAGTTGAAGACAGAAATAATTTCATTAACAACAACTGGATAATAGACTAATGCACACAACATTGTGCTGGTTGTCATTTTTTTTATTTTTTGTTTCGCCTACGGCTCACAAAAAAATAAAAAAAACGCCACCAGCACGTT
>JAOZTW010000646.1 GCA_029938985.1 Bacteroidales bacterium
AGCAATTAATCAATGCTTTAATGTTATGATAAAAAGTTTTCCCGACTTTTCAGATAATAACTATTATTATTTGATTTTAAAAATATTATTTCTACAAAAAAATCATGTAAAAAAACTTGATAAATTTAATGTGTTTTGCAAATTTGCATGTAATTTGTAACGTAAGTAACTAAGAAAAAAAAGAAAAAATAACTATGCCCAACTTTCTTGTTTATTTTACCTTTTTTTATAATTTAAGAAGTCATTAAGGCATATTAAATTATAAAAAAACAAAAAACGGCATATCTGAGTGTTAGTTAATCATATATAAACATCACTTTTAAAGTTTTGTTTTTATAAAAGATTTATAAAGTGTTAAACATTTATTGTCAATTATTTATTACTTATTTTAATGCTAAGAAACTTTTTATACGATTTATTAGAGAATAATGCTGTAAGTAATAGAAAAAAATTCTTTTTTGACATTTTTCTTGCAGTTGTTATTGTAGTTTCTATTATTTTTATTTTTTTGGAAAACGAAAAAGGAGGATTTTCTGGATATTTGGGAGTTTTAGACACAGTAATAACAATTTTTTTTATTCTTGAATTTATTGCACGTTTTTATATATGTTCCAATTTTTCGCAAGATAAAAAGGAAAAAGGTGTATGGTATGCTATAAAACAGAAAATAAAATGGTTCTTTAAATTTAATACATTAATAGATTTTTTGGCTATTTTACCAGCCATAAAATTCCTTAGAATATTTAGAACTTTAAGATTTCTAAGATTATTTAGACTTTTTAAAGTATTTAGATTAATAAATTCGTTTAAAGAAGTTGACCGAATTTTAACCATAGTAAAAGGAATGAAAGAAGAAAGTAGAATCTTCTTAATTTTCTTTGGTTTTACTTCCATTTTTATATTAATAATATCGTTTGCTTTATATATTGCAGAAAGTAAACACCCAGATAGTCAATTAAATACTTTTAGAGATGCTATCTGGTATGCCATAAAAATTATAGGATTTGGAAACGATACTCCAAAAACTTCGATAGGACGAATTTTTGCATCAATTCTTTTATTAACTAACATGGCTATTTTTGGTTTTTTCATATCAATTATAGTCAATAAAATACGAAATATTATGAGTTCAGTAACTTCTGGAAAAATGGGAAGAGTAAAATTAAAAAATCATATTGTTATGTGTGGCTACACAAAATCGTCGCAAGATGTGATTAAAGCTTTGTTGAAAGATAAATCGAACATAAACAATATAGTACTGGTTACAAAAAAACAATTAACTGTTGATATTTCTGGTGTTATTTATGTAAATGGCGATTATACAGATGTAAAAACAATATTAAGTCTTAATATAAAGGAGGCAAAATATGCTATTGTTTTTGCCGAGCCAAAAGAACATGATACTAATAAAGATGTGGATTTGAGAACTATAATTACAATTTTTCATATTGAAAAAGAAGCTCCTCATGTACATACAATTGCTGAAATTAATGAAGACGAAAATGCTGATATTATTATTGAAAAAATAAATGGAGATGAAATTTTGTACAAAGAATCTATTGATTCTCAAATAATTTCAAGTTGTATATCACACAAATATATTTCAAATATGTTTTATGAAATACTTGGAGCTTCGGAAAAAGGCAGAATTGCAGAAACAAACTTGAAAGAAATTAAGTTAGCAAACAGTACGCCTGCCAAACAAGTGAAATTCTATTTTGTGGAACAAGATGCAACATTTCTCGGCTATATTGACCAAGAGAATAAATCGCATCTCTCTCCAAAAAATGATACAATTCTACTTGAAGATTATAGATTATTTTATTTAACAAACTAAATTATAGGGCTATCCATGTAAGATTGAACAATAAAATTTGTGTAAAGTGCGGACTCTTTACGCATAAACAACAATGCTACAAAGGTTCATGCTTGTTAGGTAAAGTTTTGGTAACTTTGTAAAAATTGTTTTGTCGTTATCTGTATTTAATGTTGTTTCTTTTTTTAAGAAAGCCGTCCCATTCTTAAAAACTGATACTGAAACTGTTTTAAATTCATCGTTTTGTGAAAATGTTGTTTGTACACAAAACAAAATAATAAGCACTAAAATATGTTTGTTTTTCATAATAATAAATTTGATTGAATTTATTTAATTATTTGTTGAGCAAAATAAAATCAAGAGCTACCATAGCAGTCATCGCTTCTACAATTGGCAATGCTCTTGGCAACACACTTGGGTCGTGTCGTCCTTTTGCTGTGTATTCAACTTGTTTGCAGTCTGTTGTTATAGTTGATTGAGTTTTCAAAATTGTAGGTACTGGTTTAAAAACAGCTTTAAAATACACATCTTCTCCGTTTGTAATTCCTCCTTGAACACCCCCTGAGTTGTTTGTATGTGTTTTTATTTTCCCGTTTTCAAAATAAAAAATATCGTTGTTTTGCGAGCCAATCATATTTGCAGATTCAAAACCAGCCCCAATCTCAAAACCTTTGCAAGCATTAATTCCTAATATTGCTTTGGATAATTGAGCATTAAATTTGTTAAACACAGGCTCTCCAAGTCCAACTGGTACATTTTTAATTAGGCAATTAATTGTGCCACCAAGACTATCGCCAGCTTTTTTAAACTCCGCAATTTTTGCAATCATTTTATTTGCGATTTTCTCATCAGGACAATTTAAAATATTATCTGTTTTAACATTTTGATAATAATTTTCATCTAATTTAATATCACCAATTTGAGACACATAGGCAAAAATTTCAATATTATAAACATCTAATAATTGTTTGGCAATAGCTCCTGCTACAACCCTACTAACAGTCTCTCTTGCAGATGCTCTACCGCCTCCTCGGTGGTCTCTTAGTCCGTATTTTTTATGATAAGTATAATCTGCATGTGATGGTCTGTAAATATCTTTTAGATTATCATAATCTTTACCTTTTTGATTATTGTTCCAAACAACAAAAGCTATGGGAGTTCCAAGTGTTTTTCCTTCGTAAACACCCGAAAGAAATTCTACTTTATCTTTCTCATTTCTCGAACTTGTTATTGCTGATTTTCCTGGTCGGCGTTTATCTAACTCTGTTTGAATATGTTCAAAATCCAAGGGGAAATTTGAAGGACAGCCATCAATTATTCCTCCTATCGCTTTACCATGCGATTCTCCAAACGAAGTTAATCTATATTTTACTCCAAAAGTATTACTCATTTATTTTATTTTAAATTTATCTAATTTGATTATTTTATTTTTTCAGAAAACCATATTTATATACCTTTGCTTCTATTTTTTTTGCAAGAATACTTAACTTCTCTCTCAGTTCTGAAATAAGATTCATATAATTTTTATCATCACTTTTATTGTT
>JAOZTW010000647.1 GCA_029938985.1 Bacteroidales bacterium
CGTTTTTATTATTCTAAATTATTTCTATCTCGTTGTATACAGTTGCACACAACGGGTTCGGGCTTTGTGTCGTCAATTTAATTCAGGAACGTAGCTTGCGAAGTTTCTGAATTAAATTTATGACAACAAAGCTATTGATATGTGTGTTTTTTGGGGAGCGCTAGCGACCCAAAAAACACCATATCAATGGCGCAGCCCGAACCAGATAAGTGTAATTGTTATATTTTCATATCTGCAATATTCTTTTGCATTTCAGCAAGTTTCTTTTCTTTTTTTCTTATCTCTATATAAAATTTATCGATGTCTTGTGGCAAATTAAATTTAAAATGTTTCATGCTCTCTAAATCTAAATTATTTATATTTTGTCCTCTTAAAGTTGAAATATATTTTCTAAAATCATAAGATAATAATCTATAAAAAAATGCTTTACTTAATTTTTCGTCAGAAAAACGTATTATTGACAAAAATCCACCTATTACAAAATCATTATAATTTTTTGTAACATACGCACACTTCCCAAGATGTTTTAGACTACCACTTGAATTTGAAATAATAATATCATTTTCTTGTGGTTGCATATTTTCAGGTAAGTAAAAATCTTTTTTAAGATAAATTATTTTTTTGTCTATATCTAATTTTCCTGTTTTTAAATCAATATTACTTGCTGTTATTACTTTTTTATTCGTTTTTTTCGGAGTTTCCCATTCTTTTTTACTATAAACAAGACCACTTATATATTGAATACTATTTTCCAATAGTTCTGAAAATAAATACGATTTTTGTTTGTATTTATCAATTATATCTCCAAAAACACTATTTGTTTCAATTTTATAATTGTCCGATTTAAAATAAGATGACGGATTGTTTAAAACCAAATTGCTATTTGATAATAAATTATTGGTTTCAACATATTTTAAATTATCTAGTAATTCTTCTGGAATGCTTTCTTGTTGATTGTTAAAATTTGCAAGAATGTGTGAATTAATTTTTTTTGTATTTAATAAATTTTCTGTATCATATAATAATGTAGAAATTTGATTACTTTTATTTTTTAAAATTTCAAGGTCTTCTTTTCCACGACTTCTTGAATATCTATAACCCAGAAATACTTCTTGGTCTTTTTTTTCGCCGCTGTATGCGAGAACTGTTTTCCTTCCTTGATTAATAAATTTTATTATCTGTTCAAATAAATTAGTATTTATTTCTGAGCCTTCTATTATATCTTTTTTAATAATTTCGTTTAATTGCTTTTTTGTTTGCTCATCTGTTGTATTTTTAAAGTCTTCTATTTTAGAATGTATTTCTTTTTGTTCTCTTTTTTTAAGAAAAAGTCCAACAGTTGTTGTATTTGTAGGTTTAAAAGTTTTATCTCTTAGCTCAATTATTGCAATTATCTCAAAAGCAAGCAGTAAATATTTTCTTGTTGCTGTATAAATTCTACTTTCGTTGTTTAAAATACTCAGTGGTAGAATAATTCCTGCATAGCCATTTTCGTTAAGCAATTGGTTTGTTCGTTCAACAAACAAACATTCTATTTCCTTACTTTTAGAACTTAAATATTGAAATAATGTGAAATTTTGATTTCCAATTAGTAAATCTTTTTTAAATCCTGATATTGAAAATGGCGGATTTGAAACAACAATGTCAAATTTATTTATATATTTTTCATTTTTATCTGTTTTTAAAATTCCTGAATATTGTTTACTTTTTTCAAAATTATCAAGTCCATCGCCGTTTGTAATAATTGCGTCTCCGTCTCCATTCAGAAAAAGTGCTATTTTTGTAGTTTTTGCAAGCCTGTAATCTTTTTCTATACCATAAATAAAATCTTTTGCCCAGTAGTAATTATCTTTTATAGCAAGAAATCGTTTTTGTGTTCGTCCTATTAATTGTTTAATATTGACATTTTCAATATGATACTCATATTCATCTATGGCTTCTGTCAAAAAATGTCCTGCACCACAAGCATAATCAATTAGATATGGTAAAATGTCAGGATTTTTATTGTCTATTTTTTTTTGAATTATTTTGTCAATTGGTATTGATTTTAGAAAAAAACGAGAAAGCGGAGTAGGTGTAAAAAATTGTCCAGCTTCTTGTTTTACGCCCGAATTTAATAGGTCTTCAAAAAAATTACCGAGAAATTGATGTTTTTGTGTGTATCTTATTCTATATTTTTGTAATAATTCTACAAGTTCTTTTATTATAGTAAAATTTGTTTCGTAACTTTCTTGATTATAAATATCAATAAATGAGAACTCTGCATAAGTTGAAAAATATTTTTCTTTAATATTAATATATAAATAGTCATTTAATCCATTGATATATAATTTGGATAATCTTTTTAGGAGTTGTTCAAAATTATCGTTTATTTTCCATTGAAAATCTAATTCTTCGTCTGCGTGTTTGGTATCTTCATCGTAAATTTTACAAACAAAAAGATTAAAAATTTTATTAAAAGCATTAGATTTATCTGAAATAGCGTGTCGTCTTAAAATTTCTGCAAAACTATTAAATAGACCTTTACCACTTTGTTCATCAAGGTCTTTTAAATTTTTTCTTTTAAGGTTCGCAATTCCATGATTATATAATGTTGTTTCTTTTTTAAATATATTTTCTATTATAAAAGATTTATTCCAGGAATTAAATAGTTCATCATTATTAGCACCTTTAAGCTTCTTACAATCAATTGCTTCTGATATAAATTCTATTTTTATATTATTAATATTTGATGAATATAAAATCATCAATTCACTTGATTTTTCTTGTATGAAATAACTGAAAAGTTGTCCGCCATCTTCTATGGTATTATTTCTTTCTTTTGCGTATTCTTCTCCCCATGTTTTACATTCAATTAAAGCAAAAGCTTTATGATTATCATTTTTAACAAGAATATCTAATCTACCCTTCCCTTTATGCCCAAGTTTCCATGATTTTTCTAATTCTATATTCTCTGGTAAATATCCTTTTTCTAATAAGCGAATTACACATTCTAAAACTGTCAAATTTTCATTTTTCTGTAAATTAGAAGTGCTTTTATTCCAAATTTTTATTTTATCTCCAAAATCAATTTTTGATTTGTTAATATCTTTTTGATTTGTTACTATTTTTATTTGATAATCCATTGATGAGTTCCAAATAAAATCTTCATTTATTTTTTTAAAACCTATCTGATTTAGTTTTTCTTCTAATTTCATTTATTTTTTGTTTTATTTTTTTATTAAACTTAACGGGTTCGGGCTTTGTTGTCATAAATTTAATTCAGAAACTTCGCAAGCGACACAATTACAAGAAAATGTGTGTGCCCGAAATGTAATTCCGAGAACACGCCTGCAAAGGTAGAGTTAAATTTCCAGAAA
>JAOZTW010000648.1 GCA_029938985.1 Bacteroidales bacterium
AAAAACAAAAATAAGTTCATTTAAAATTATCAATTATTTATTTTAATATGCCTAAGTGAAAAAAAAAAATAACGGCATTTTTCATAAATGCAAATTACAGCGTTATTTTAATTATTATAAGAACCAAAAAACTGCGTATCTTGGTGTCAAATAGTTAATCAGATATAAACGTCACTTTTTAAGGTCTATTTTAGTATTATGCTTTGTTGTAAAAGATTACCATATAAGCAATATGCAAATATTTTACGCCTTATCTAATACAAAAATAGCCTATAAAAAAGTGTCATTTAAATATGATTACCTACTTACTTATTAATTCTTTTTCACTAAATGAAGGTTTCATTTTAAAATAATTATTGAAAAAATATAGAATTTAAAAACCCAAAAGTAAAATAAAAACTTAGAAATAACAATTTCTTATTTTCTATTTTAAAATTTTTTAAGTATATTTGTGAATTAAGTGAAAGCGAAAAAAGAAGGAACTCCAAACTACGCCTTTATTTTGCCCTTTTAATGTTTTTAAAAAAAACTTTATATAGCTCGTTATTTGGTGTTTAAACTCAAATTGTAAAAACCAAAAAAAGGCGTATCCTGGAGTTACTTATTATTTTATTTTCACTAATTAAATTTTTTTAAACCTTAAAATTATAAATTATGAAAAATTATTGGATTATTTTAATAACTATACTATATTTGTTTTTATCGGCTTGTGGAGCGGTTGAAAGAGGAGAGAGCTTGACTGCTGATAGCAAAAAAGCAGATTTTTTTGATGATGTTTCGTCGGAAGAAAGTATGGATAGTGAAAAGAAAAAAGCAAAAGATGTTGTTGATGGTGTGGCGGTTGAAGTAGATAGCGATAGTGATTCTGATGGCGATATTGAGAGCGACCCTTCAGAATTAAATATGCAAGAAGGAGGAGGATTGTTAACTGCTGGCGAATGGAGTGATTTAGATGATTGGGCTTTTTGGAATAACTTGATGGATACTACAAGATGGGCAAATATGATGACATTATGGAAGTTTTCGTTAAAAGATAGAATACCTATTATTATTAAAGATAAAAATGGTGTTTTGCTTAATAATATATCTGTAACTTTGCAGGACATACAAGGTAATGAGATTTGGAAAGCAAAGACAGATGTTTTTGGTACTGCCGAACTGTGGGCAAATATTTTTGGAGGTAAGTTTGATGAATTTTCAATAATTGTGGAGGATAAGCTTGGAAATAAACAAACTTTTTCTAAAATAGAACCATCAACCGAAGAGCAAGTTTTCACATTTTCGAGCAAACAAAACAATTTAAACGAAACAGATATAATGTTTGTTGTAGATGCAACAGGCTCGATGGGAGACGAATTAGAGTATCTGAAAACAGAGATAAAAAACATTATTAATACTGTAAGCGAGCGTGTTGCTGGCATAAATATTAGAATTAGTTTGGTATTTTATAGAGACCAAGGCGAAGATTATGTTGTTAAAGATTTTGGATTTGAAACAGATTTGAATAAAATTGCTAAAAACATATCAAATCAAAGTGCTGCTGGAGGTGGCGATTTTCCTGAGGCAGTAGATGAAGCTATTGAAAATGGAATTATTAACCAAAAATGGAACGACGAAGCAAAAACAAAATTGCTCTTCTTAATACTTGATGCACCTCCTCACACTAATAAAAAAAATATTTCTAAAATGCAAAATGTAACTCAAGTAGCTGCCGAAAAAGGAATAAAAATTATTCCAGTTGTTGCAAGTGGGATAAATAAAGAAACCGAATTTTTAATGCGATTTATAGCAAATGCAACAAATGGTACATACGTTTTTTTAACTGATGATAGTGGAATTGGAGAATCGCATATTGAGCCTACTGTTGGAAAATATGAAGTTGAAAAACTAAATGATTTAATTATTAGATTAATACTAAAATATACAGATAACATGGAAGGTTAGTGAAAAAGAAAAAATATCTAACATTTTTTTATCAGTTGCCAAGTTAGCTGTGAAAAATTAGGTTGTAAATTTATATGAAATAAAAATAAAACCCTTAAAGATTGCGATGCAACTCTTTAAGGATTTATTTTGGACGGAGAATAATAAATTGCGATTTTATTAAAGTATGTTTTCACGTCTATAAACAATGTTCGGCATTTTTCACGAGTATCAATTTCTTCGTTACTTTTGAAATATTAAAATGCTCATTTACAAAGGTAAACTTTAATTCTAATATTTCAAAAAAGCCTTGAACTTGACACTCGTGAAAAACGCCCAATTTTATATGCAAAATATGTTTAAAGACAAGGCATGCCTTATTTGTTTTAATATGCTACTGTCAATTCCTACTAATTTTTTTGTTTTTTTTGTTATATTTGTTTTTTATGTTATGTTTGTGCTTTTTAAAATAATAAAAAATAAGGTAATTTAACTCTTTGCTTATAGCCTCTAATAATTTGAATACTATATATAGTATAGTTTTTTAATGCTGTTATAACGCATAGAAAAAGATGCAAAAAAAGATATTTATTTTAATTAGGACATACATAAAATATTGTCTTATATTTAATAAAATTCCTATTTTGCTCCTTTTTTTTATAAACTACAAAGAAAAATAAAATATAAATTAGTTTCAAAAATACAAACATACGAAATTTTGAAATTAAGAATTAGCAATTGGTTTACATCTTAAAACTCAAATATTGATAAAAATGCCAAACTTTGTTAAAAACTATTCAAACTCATACTATTGATATTTAAAAATTAATTATTTTATAAAACTAAACTATGAATAATATTAAAAACAAAACAAAAAGTACAACAAAAGGTAAAATAAAAAGAAAAAAGAAAAAAGAAAAAAGAACTGGAGGCATTGTATCAATTATCCTATTGATTATTTTGCTATTGCTGTCAGGGTTATTTCTTATTAATATGTTAAGGTTAAACGATAATTTAAAAATTGTTTCTTCAGAACGAGATAGTGTTGTAATAAATTACATTCATTATAAAGCAAAATTTGAAAATAAAAATTTAGAACATAATGAATTAAAAAGCAAATACAATATTTTGTTAGATTCTGCCTTATCAAAAAATGAAATTTCAAATCAAAATAGAGAAGAATTATTAAAACTTCAAGGTATTATTCATACAAAAGATTCTATTGTAAAAGCAATAAATAATACAGTAAATAATGCTTTAATAGGCTTTAACTCAGATGAACTAAATGTAGATATAAAAGATGGCAAACTTTATATTACAATGCAAAATAAACTTTTATTTAAGTCTGGAAGCGCTGATGTGGAAGAAAAAGGAATTGAAGCCCTTAAAATGTTATCTGATGTATTAAAAACCAATGAAGACCTTGATATTAC
>JAOZTW010000649.1 GCA_029938985.1 Bacteroidales bacterium
AAATTACTGCGTTATTTTGATTATTTTAAAATCCTCATTTACAATAAGTAAACTTTAATTCTAATATTTCAAAAAAGCCTTGAACTTGGCACTCGTGAAAAACGTCTAAAAAATACTTTAAACTCAAATCCAAAAAAAATATTCAACATGAAAAAAATATTTCTAATTATCTTATTATCACCATTATTATTTGTTTTTGCACAAGAACAAAATCCTCCATCTATAAAATGGAAGCAGATAAAATCAGAACATTTTCATATTATTTATCCAAAAGAAGCTACAGAAGAAGCACAAGATATTATTAATAAATTAGAACACCTTTATGTACCTTGTAGTGATATTTTGGGGTCTAAACCGAAACCTATTTCATTGGTTTTATTTAACCAATCGGCAACCACCAATGCTTATGCACGCTTGGCTCCACGTATGATGGGCTGGTACTTAACTCCTTATAATAATACAAATTTGAGCATAACAGATTGGACAACAACTCTTGCCATTCACGAACAAAAACACGTAACTCAATATAGTAAATTGAATAGTAATTTTACTAAACTTGCATCAATAATATTTGGACAATATGGTCAGGTTGTTTTGAGTAATATTTCTACACCAACCTGGTTTTTTGAAGGAGAAGCTGTTTATGCTGAAACAATTTTTACGAACAGTGGCAGAGGTAGAACAAGTAATTTTTCGTTGCCAATTAGAACAATCTTATTGTCTGACAAAAAAATAAAATACAATAAAGCACTTATGAGGTCTTATAAAACATATTATCCAAACCATTATTATCTTGGTTATTACATGGTTACTCATGTTACGAGAAATTATGGAGACAATGCATGGAGCGACATATTGAACAGGACTACAAAATTTTCGTATTCTCCGTTTTCCTTTTCAAGAAGTTTGAAGAAACGTACTGGAGCTAAAGTAAAAAAAACATATAAAAATGCTATGCACGAATTAGACTCCTTATATAGAGAACAAATTAAAGGCTTAGAATTTACTGATGTTCAAATTATTAACACAAAGAAAAAAAGAAGTTGGACAAACTATACTGATGCCGAATTTATTGATAATAATAATATTTATATCATAAAAAATGGTTTTGACTTAAATTCTACAATATTTTTAATTGATGAGATGGGTTACGAAACAAAAATAAAAGAAATTGATGCAAGTGTGATATCGTATGCAAATAACAAAATTGTTTGGGAGCAAACAAATTATGATATTCGTTGGGGAGAGCGTAGTTTTAAAGAAATTATGGTTTTTAATACAGAAACAAAAAAAACAAAACAGATTAGCAAAAAAGGGAAATATTTTTCTACATGTATTTCTCCAGAGGGCAGTAAAATAGTTGCTGTGGAATATAATACTTTGTCGGAATGTGCTTTGGTTATATTAAACTCTGAAACTGGCGAAGTAATTGAAAAACAGAGTTCACCAAATGGCGATTTTATTCGTTCTCCAATTTATTCGCAAGATGGTAGTAAAATAGTTTTTTCGCATAACTCTGCAAATGGAGAAGGAATTTCGTATTATGATGTTGAAACAAAAAAATATGTTGAAATAATTGCAAACGGTTGGGAGCGAATAAGTAAGCCTGTTTTTTATGGAAATTATATTATTTACAACTCCGACTATTCAGGAATAGGAAATATATATGCTATTGATATTGAGAGCAAAGAACGTTATCAAGTTGTGTCTCGTAAATTTGGTGCTTATAACGCAAAAATTTCTCCAGAGAATAAGCATCTTTTGTTTGAAGACTATAATCTTAATGGTTACGATATTGCAAAAATGCCAATTAATAAAGAAGAATGGATTGAAATTAAAAATGTAAAAGTTTTTAAAGAAGATTATTTTTTGACAGAAAAAAACAAATCAGAAATAAAAAGCATTGTTGAACCCGAACAAATTGAACATCAAAAATATGAGGAGTCAAATTATAATTTATTCAAATCGGCAATAAATATTCATAGCTGGACAATTGCTCCAGCCGACCCTACGATTGATGATGTACAGGCAACTATATATTCTAACAATAAATTAAATACTTTGATTTTTAGTGGCGGACTAAATGCCAGTACAAGAGATAAAGCATACTACGGATTTTTAAATGCAAGTTATCAAAAATATTTTCCTGTTTTTGATATTTCTGCAATGTACGGTAATCGCACATTAGCAAATAGAAACAACGGAGAAATAACTTCTGTAAATACTTGGTTTGAAACAAATATTATTGCTGGGGTAAACCTTCCGTTAAACCTGTCAAAAGGAATATATAACAGTCAATTATCTATTGGTACAGAAGGAAACTATAAGATTATTGAAGGAAAAAAAGATAATTTTGGAAATAGTTTGCCCGAAAACGGAAGCTTTGCTGCTGGCAACTATTATGCAAGTTACTACAGAACCAAACGTGGTTCGTGGCGAGATATCAGTCCTCGCTTTGGGCAGAGTCTTTATTTATCTTATAGAAATATTCCATTAAGCGATAATTTTGAAGGCTATAGGTTTCATGTGTCTGGAAAATTATATTTTCCAGGATTGTTAAAGCATCATAACTTAATGATTGACGGAGCTTACGAACAACAACTTATAGGTTCTACAGCTTCAAAATATATATATTATTTTTCTTCTGGCGTAACTTTACCTCGTGGATATGCAGGAGAACTTTTAGATGACATAATTCAATTGTCGGTAAATTATCAACTTCCTCTATTTTATCCAGATTTTGGAATTGGTTCGTTAATATATTTTAAACGAGTTAGATATAATTCGTTTTATGATTTTGCTATTGGTTCATATCAAGGCAATGAACAAAGATTTGAATCCTTAGGTAGCGAATTTACGGTTGATTTTAATGTTCTTAGATTACCAATTGGGTTTAATGCAGGATTAAGGTTTTCTTATGTGCCGTCATTAGGTCAATTGATTTACGAACCTATGATTATGGGAATGTCTATTCCTTTGTAAAGAATTATTCAATGATACAATGGTACAATGGTACAATTATACAATGGTACAATGATACAATGATACAATGGTACAATGATACAATGATACAATGGTACAATGATACAATGGTACAATTATACAATGGTACAATGATATAGTGGTGCAATTATGTGATTGTAAACAAGCTGATTATAGAAATACAAATATTTATTTTAAATAAAATACAATCTTTTATGAGTAAAGCGTCCTTGCTTTACTCGTTTGACTATCTGCCAATTTTACGTGAAAACGTGAACGCTTTACGTATAAAAGTATAATAAGTTTGGGAACAATAAAACTGAAAAGTCGGGAAAACTTTTTATCATAACATTAAAGCATTGATTAAT
>JAOZTW010000084.1 GCA_029938985.1 Bacteroidales bacterium
ATAGTGTCCCCTTTCTTTTATCATATAAAGAAATAAAATCATATTTTTGTAAATATTTGTTAATCATACCAACACTGTTTTGTAGGGACTATCGACAAGTCAGCAACTATTCTACGTTTCTCCAAACTGTAGCTTGGAGTTACATTTTTTATATGTTTTACTTTTTGCTTTAAGTTTTGTGTATTTTAAAAAATTAGAATGTGCCGAATTTATTGCAATTACAAAACCATAAAAACCATCTAAAAACCCAAACTGTAAGAAATATGATTTTAAAAATTTTAGTATCGGACTAAATATTATTTGAAAAATATTAGTTTTTTTTCCTTTTTTATGCAAACCAACCGCCTTAATTTCCGAAAATTTATTTATCTGTTCAATATGCTGATATATTGTAGAAAAAGAATAATGAAGCAAATCGCCTTTCAAATATTGTTTTGTAGTATTTGCTTTGCAAATCACGCAATCGTGAGGATTAACTCCGCCCCATTCTCCTTTTGTTGTGTCCCACAAACGAAGTTTTTTGTCGGGATACCAACCAGAATGTTTTATCCATTTTCCACAAAAATTAGTTAATCTATTAAAATAATAAGCATCAAACTCCCAATTGTTTTTTACTTTTACTATCTCATCAAATAGTTGTTTGCTAAGAATTTCATCAGCATCTAATGACAACACATGGTTGTATTTTGCTTGTTGAATAGCAAAATTTTTTTGTTCAATATGCCCTTCAAATTTATTTTTAATAAAACGAACTTTATATTTTTTTGCAATATTTTCGGTATTATCAGTAGAGAACGAATCCACAACAATAATTTCGTCTGCAATATTTTTTACCGATTCCAAGCAATTTTCAATATTATGTTCTTCATTATAAGTTATTATAGTTACCGTTAATTTTACTTGCATAATTTTAAAATTCTACTTATCAAATTTATTTGAATTATGGCATTTTTCATAAACGCCTGAATAATTAATTTACAAAGGTATATAATTTTTAGTAAATAGCTTTTTTTTTATTAAAAAAATATTTTTTATTAAAAAAAAACTTATTTATTAGCTTTTTTAGTATTTTTGCATTATGAAAAAAAAGGGACAATACATAAGCAAAAAAAAGCGAAATTATTCTACAACCAAAGTACCAAAACAAAACACCAAAAACGAGGATAATAAAAAAAACTCGCTAAAAAATAATAATGAGCAAAAATCAAGCACCCAAAAACAGCAACCAGAAAAAGGTAAGGTAAAATTCTCAAAAACAAACACATATATTGCTCTAACTGTAATACTAATAATTACATTTGCAGTTTTTATTCCCACTTTTGAAAACGAAATGACAAACTGGGACGACAAAAGCTATATTGGTCTTAAAAGTAAAGACAATGTTAGGGGCAACACAATGATGGAAACGCTTGATAAAGAAACTATAACAAAAATATTTGCATCAGAAGACCCAAAAGAACTATATTGGATGGGTAACTACCACCCACTAACTATGTTGAGTATAAATATGAATTTTCAAGTTTCTGGTGTTGACGAAGATGGCAATGTAGAAGTTTGGTTTTTTCAACTAACAAATATTTTGTTACATGTAATTTCTACTGCACTACTGTTTTTTTTAATTCTTAAACTGTTTGAAAACCTCCCAATAGCAATTATGACAGCCTTATTATTTGGTGTTCATACAATTCATGTTGAGTCTGTTACATGGATTTCGGAACGCAAAGATGTGCTTTATACCGCTTTTTATTTGGCATCGTTGCTTTCTTATGTTAATTATGTAAAAAAGGAAAAATATTTACACCTTGCTCTATCTTTTATATTTTTTATATTAAGTTTACTATCTAAGGCACAGGCAGTTTCGCTTGCTGTTACACTTGTGGCTGTTGACTATTTATTGAGACGACAATTATTGTCCTTAAAAGTTGTGGTTGAAAAAACACCTTTTATACTTATTGCCTTTATGTTTGGCTATATTGCAATTCAAGCCCAAAAAGCAGGATATGCAATTCAAGATATTAGTCATTACCCTTTTGATAAACGAATTTATATAGCAGGACATGGTTATACTCAGTATATTATAAAATTAATTGCACCATTTAATTTATCTGCAATTTATCCTTATCCCGATATTTTAACTCAAACCATACCAGGCTATTTTAAACTGGGATTAATTCCTGTTGCTGCCTCCGCTTTTTTTGTATTTTATTATTTTAATAAAATTAGAGAAATAACATTTGGCATAGCTTTTTTTGTTCTTAATATTTTACTTTTATTACAATTAATTCCTGTAGGAAGTGCAATATATGCAGACCGATACGCATACATTCCTTCAATTGGTTTTTTTGTAATTATAGCATATCTAACTAATAGATTTTCGGAACTTAATATAAAATCATTAACCTATAAAATTGGAAATATTAAAATATCATTTTTTCATATAATTATTGCTTTCTATTCAATATTTTTATCTTTTATGACAATTGAAAGAGAAAAAGTTTGGGCAAGCAGTTTTTCTCTTTGGAGCGATGTAATTGAAAAGCAACCCAAAGCAGTGGTTGCTCACAATAACCGAGGTAGTGAATATAATTTATTATCTGATGTGGCTGATGATGAAAATGATTATGAAAAATATTTAGAAAATAAACTTTTGGCAATAAAAGATTTTGATAACGCCATACTCCACAAACCAGATTACACAAGTGCGTTTTACAATAGAGGAAGAAGTAAAAAAGATCATGGAATAAAATTAAATGACAGTACACTGGTTAAGGACGCTATACTTGATTTTAATAGTGCAATATCAATTGATTTAGAGTTTGTTATTGCATATCAAGAACGTGCTGCGGCTCATGAATTTTTAGGACAATTCCAAAAAGCAATAAGCGACTACGAAATGGGCTTAGAATTAGAACCTAATAACACTGAACTATCTACAAACTTGGGAGTAACTTATGGTAAAATACGAGACTATGAAAAAGCAATTGAATATTTTGATTTTTCGATAGAAACCAATCCAAACGAACCAAGTGCATATTGCAATCGTGGTCTTGCAAAATATTATAACAAAGACAACGAAGGAGCTTTATTGGACTACGCTAAATCTATTGAACTTGACGAAGATACAAAATCGTATAGAGCATTTTTGAATAGAGCTATGCTGTATAACTTTATAGGTAAAATAGAATTAGCTATCAACGACATAAATACTGCAATAGAACGAAACCCCAATATTCCAAATCTGTATTACACCAGAGCTGGCTACTATCTAAGAATTAACAAAAAAGAAGAAGCTTGTTCTGACTTTCAATATGCTGCAAATCATGGCATTACTGCAGCAAAAGAAAAGTTAGATAAAATTTGTAAATAATTGCAACTAAAATCAATAAAAATACGTATTAACAAGTATAACCTTTAATTTCAATATAAAAAATAAATTGGAATAGATTTTGTGAATTAACAATAAAAAAACAGTTAAGAGCAATACGTCATAAAATAGAATAAAAACAAATAGACATGAAGAAAAGTACAGCACTATATTCAATAAATTTGAGTTTTGAAGAAATAAAATTGCCACCATTTCGGGAAATTTTAGTTATTGGTAAAAACACACCGCAAGGAAAAATAGGAATATCAAAATCATTTGAATTACTTATTCCAAACGGATTTGAAGTTTTTGATGATATTGATTGTGAAAAAGTTGAAGCCATTTTTGTAAATAAACGGATATTAAGAAAAATGCCAAAGGATAAAATGCTATCAATACTTGAAGAAAAAGTTTTTCCCTTTATTTCGGAAGGAGAACTAATACGTGTAGATTTTAAAATTAAAATAAGTTACAACGAAATTGAAGCAACATTTTAAATTATGAAAATAGAATATTTTGTCAAAAAAGATTACATGACTATTGAACCTTTATCTGGAATAAATGTTATCAAAAACGAATTATTAAATCAAAAAGCTGTTGTTGTTTGTGACGATACAGAATATGTGGGAACTTTAACAGCAACAGATATTTTAGAGCGTCCTCATAATTTAGTGATTGATTGTATGTCTAAAAAACCGCAAGTAACAACTGATTATACTGTCTGCAAAACGTTGAAAATTATGAAAAATAAATCAACAGACGTTTTGCCAGTTTGTAAAAATGAAAAATTTTATGGCTTAATCTACAAAAATGATTTAGTTGAATATTTGACAGAATATACCAACGAACTACATGGAATAGTAGATGTAAAAACGCAAGAGCTACAAGAATTAACCGAAAATCTTGAAAATATTATTGAAGAAAAAACACATGAATTGAGAAAATTAAACGTAACAAAAGATAAATTTTTTTCAATAATTGCTCATGATTTAAGAAATCCGTTTAATCTAATTTTAGGATTTAGCAAAATATTAGAAGAGAGAGCAAACACACACACACCTGAAAAAGTTGAAAAATTAGCAAAAATCATAAAAGATGTTTCCCTACAAACATATGAATTACTTGAAAATTTATTAGAATGGTCTAAAACACAACAAAATAAAATTGCTTTTAGTCCTGAAACTATAAATTTGAAAGAACTTGTAGAAACGAAAATTTCACATTTAGAAATCTTAGCAAATAATAAAGAAATAAAATTGTTTCATACAATATCACATTCAACTTTTGTAAACGCCGATATAAATATGCTAAAAACAATTTTAAGAAATCTGATAAGTAATTCAATAAAATTCACAGAGCATGGCGGTTCTGTTTTTATTGCAAGTAGCGACAACAGAGATTACACTGAAATATCTGTAACAGATACTGGTGTAGGAATGACGGAAGCCCAAATTGAAAATTTATTTAAAATTCAACATCAAATTTCAACTACTGGAACAAACAAAGAGAAAGGTTCAGGATTAGGCTTGATTTTATGCAAAGAATTTATTGAAAAACATGATGGGAAAATATCTATAAATAGTAAAAAAGAGGAAGGAACTTCTTTTGTTTTTTCAATTCCGAGAAATAAAAAAGGAAAATCAGATATATATGAAAACAGATTAAACAATAAGGCATATTAAAAATAATAATTAACGACATCTATTTATTTTCTACAAATTCTTTGACAGTTGGCTAATATTTCACTGATGATTGAGAATTAAATTGACAAACACAAAGCAAGAACCCGAACAATTGGAATAAACTGTTGATGTGGCTTTAAGCCTTATGACCGTAATTTATTGCCTAACTTTGTGTGGGTAGCCAAATTTTAAGATGCTTATCTACAAAAAAACTAAATTTTAAATTTCTAATATTATGACAAATATTATTTTCCTTTTTCTTATCAATTTTATGACTGTAAATGTTTCGTATAGCCAAGAATATATTATTCACGATGGCGACACAATAAATGTTACTGACAATAATGGAATGAAACAAGGAAAATGGATTTATTTTGCTGACAACGAACAACAAAAAATTGCAGAAAAAGGAATTTTTGTTGATAATATAAAAGATGGAATATGGACTTCATACTATCCAAATGGAAATATAAAAACATACATAACTTTTACAAAAGGAGCTATTGACGGAAATGTAAAGATATATACTCAAGAGGGTGTTTTACAGGAAGAAGGAAACTGGAAAGATAATAGATGGATTAGCGAATATAGATTTTTTTATGAAAACGGAAACCCAGAATATGTATGGCAATACAGTGATGATGGTAAAAGAACTGGTACACAAAAATATTTTTATGATAACAATAAACTTCATATTGAAGGAGTTTGGAACAACGGCAAAGAAGAGGGAGAACAAAAAGAATATTATAAAAACGGAGGTATAAAAAAAGTAAGTAATTGGACAGATGGTATTTCAAATGGAAAGACAACTGAATACTATACTTCGGGAGAAGTTAAGATAGTTAAGATTTTTAACAATGGTGTTTTAGACGAAAACTCAGTAGTTTTTTATGCCAAAAATAGTAATACTGAAACCAATAACAATAATATTAAGAACAACACAAATACTATAGACAACAACAATACCAACAACAAAAACAATACTTACAATGCTTTTACAGGAAACGGTTTTAATAAATTATTTAATTCTAAAAAACAATTAACAAAAGAAGGTATTTTTGAAAACGGAGTCTTACTAAAAGGAAAAAAATATTATTATGATTCAAAAGGAGAGTTAAAACGCACTGATTTTATTGAAAAAGGAAAAATTATTAGAAGTGAAAGAATTTAGGGATTGTTGAATAATAAATTTCTGATTTGTATAGATTAGTTTATTTTTTTACAACTTAAAAAAATTGCTCTTATAAGACAATTGTGTTCTTATCTATTTTGCACCAGCAATGCAATATATTGATAGAAATATATAAAGTTTCGTAAACACACCTCAGGGTGTTATCCGTATTCCTATCCTTGCAAAAAATAGAACACAGATTAGACTGATTTTTATTTTTCAACAAAATCAGTACTAAATTGAATTCGGTTTTTCTGATTTTATATATTATTTTTTATAAAGAACTAAAGTCTTCATTTATTTTGTTTTACATATCTCCACCATAGAGTATGCTACAATTGAAACAAACCAAAACATTATTCACTATGAAACATAATTTCAACTGAATTTCCACTTTATTTCAACCGAACTTCCATTGTATTTCCATTAAACTTCAATTTTATTTTATCTTTAAATAAGTTAATAAAAAACTCGAGTTTACTAAATGTTTTTCCAAAATAATTATTGTTTACTGTTGAATAAAGTTTTATTTCTGAGGGAGCTAAATCGCCATCTATATTTTTGTAATGCAGTTTATATTTTGTTTGTAAATAAATATAAAATGGAGCAATAAAATCTTGAAAAAATAAAGATAGTTTACTAAACATTAATTCAATTGGCATCACATCAGATATTTGTATGTTGTTATAATATCCAAGTTGTACTTTTTGCATTGAAAGATAAAAATAGTATAATAAGGAATTTTTATTACCCACAAAATTATTAAATTGAAAAACACTGCCATCGTTTTTAAAATATGCAAATGAATTGGTTTTATCACAACGAATATAGGTATTTTTATAAATATCAACTTCAACTTTCCAGTCCAAAATTTTTGATTTTTGTTTTTTAAACGAAGAGTTTTCTATTAATTCTGCTTCAAGTTTTTGTCCTGGAATAAAATTCAATGTTTTTTTAATTAAATAATTTGTCTGAATATTAGATAACTGTTGATCTAATTTTGGAATTTTGTAAAAATTGTAATCAAATTTTTTATCTTTTTCTACAATAAAATTATTTATAGGATAATTAATTGTTTTTGAGCCAATAAAAGGTGTTTTTTGTAATTGAAAATGTAAATGAGGAAATGGTGAATGCCCTGAATTACCACAAAGAGCAAGTATTTGTCCTTTGTTAACATACTGTCCCTTAACAACTTTAAAAGTTCCTTTTTTAATATGACTTATTTGTGAGTAAAGATATTCTGTGTGTTTTATTACAATTGAGTTTCCCCAGTTTTGTTCTAAATTTATATCTCCAATTGCATTATCCAAAACATTGTCTGCTATTTCTTGCACTATTCCTGCAGCTGGCGAAATTACCGATTTATTGTAACAATAATAATCCGTAACATAGTAACCATTGTTTTTAAATTGTTTACCATCTTCGTCTTCTATAATAAAATCCCAAGCATGTTTCCAATCTTCTTTGTGAGTATATTTACCATTATGTGCTTGCGACACAAGCCATTTGCCCCAAAACGGGAGCGATATTGGAAAATATTGTAAATCCTTAAATCTGTTAATATTGTTTTTGTAATTATATAAGTTTTTTTCGGGAGAATTGTGTTGCATAAAATTATTTACAATCCGTTTGGAAGGAAAAACCCTTAATTTTAAGACATATATAAACATAATTGTAACCACATTGAATGGTAGGGAATAAAATGAAAGTTGATAAATATCTAATATTTGTTCAAAACTAATAGAAACCATTACAACTATTGGTAGCAGAAAGACTGTCCATAAATATGTTGAATACGAGGGAATTGTGAAAAAACCTCCAACAGCTATGGCTGTTAATATAAAATTAAAGCCTATATAACTACTACTTAAAGTGGATATATCTACTCCAAAAACTTGATAAAATAAAACTGCCGAACAAAAACCAATTAGAGAAAGCGAAAAAGCTATACGTGAGTAAATTAAAAGCCCTATGCTAATAAAAATACCTGCTATTACATTGTATTGAAAAAATATTGCTCCAAGCGACAAGAAATAAACTTCTAATAATTTAGGAACATTAATAGAACCAATAAAAATGTAATAATCAACAAATTTCTTTCCTCCAATTGCATAAATTTCGTTTAAAGTATAAATTCCTCGTGTGCTCATTCCAAGTAGCGAAAATTCTCTGCTGGACAAAACAATTGCCCACATCACAAAAACAAATGGAATACTTAAATAAGGAATTCCGTATTTTGTAAAAACTCCTTCTAAGATAAGACTTAAAAATAAGGTAAGAATAGCAAGTAAAAAAACTATTACATAAAGTTCTAAAGTAGTTTGAAAATATGCTCCCACTCCCAAGCCAACAAGCAGACTGTTAAAACCATACAATCCTTTTTTTATGTTTTCTTTGCTAAAACCAAGCATAAGGGCAATCATGTTGGAAACAATAACAGATATAAGTCCACATGCACCTGCATAAATATCAAAAAAACTAACTATTAGTAAAATACAAGCAAATATTTTGTTATTAGAAAAAAATATTTGAGAATAACTATTTAATATACTATTAATTATTATTTTTAAATAATTAATTATATTTTTTTTAATCTTGTTTTTCATTTTTTTAAATTTTGGTATTACAAAAGTGTAGTAGTAAAAGTCTGTAACTCTGGAAATTCAAAAATTCGTAAAATTTAAGTTTACTCTTGTAAATGAGTTTTTAAATAATTTTGTACAGTGAATAGTTTTGGGTTTAAAAAGTGTCCAAAAGTAAATTTTTTTCATTAATTAAAAAAAACTTTGCGTCCTTTTTTAAACTTTGCGTCTATAATGTGAAAATCAATAATAATATTAATTGTTAAATTTAAAAAAAATGTCAAAAGAAATAAAAGACACAGTAAAAGAAAAATATTCTTTAATAGTAGAGCAAAATAAAGGTTGTGGTTGCGAATGTGAAACTGATTTTGTATTTCCTGATGGAAGCAAAAATTTCAGTAAAGACTATACTCAACTTGGAGGATATGAGAAAGATGCAGATTTAAATCTCGGTTGTGGGATACCAACTGGTGCTATTGATATTAAAGCAGGTAATATTGTGGTGGATCTTGGTTCGGGAGCAGGTAACGATGTTTTTGTGGCTCGTAGATTGGTGGGTGAAACAGGACAGGTAATTGGAATTGATATGACCGAAGCAATGATTAAAAAGGCGAATGAAAACAATGAAAAATTGGGTTACAAAAATGTTGAATTTAAACTCGGCGAAATAGAAAATATACCTTTAAAAGAAAACACTGCCGATGTTGTAATTAGCAATTGTGTTATGAATCTTGTTCCAAATAAAGAATTAGCCTTCTTGGAGGTTTATAGAATTTTAAATAAAAAAGGTAGATTTTCAATTTCGGATATTGTTATTACTGGAGAATTTCCTGAGCAATTGAGAAAATCGGCAGAGCTATATGTTGGCTGTGTAGCTGGAGCAATTGATAAAGAACAATATTTGAATGAAATTAAAAATGCAGGATTTAAAAATATTAAAATAGTAGAAGAAAAAAAATACAATCTATCAGACGAATTAGTAAAACAATTCCTTTCGGAAGAAGAGTTCCAAATGTATAAAAAAAGCAATGCTAAAATATTGAGTATAACTGTTTATGGCGAAAAATAAAAAATATTGCTTATAAATATGTTTTAAGTAGTTAATCAAAGTTTTAATAGTAAAATTATTAATATTTTTAAATTTTAAAAATTAATATTTTATTATTAAGACTTTTTTTTTAATTTTGAACAAAATTTTAATAAGTGAAAATGAAAGAATAAGTAACTCAAGAATAAGCCATTTTTTTATTCTTTTATTAATTTAATAATCTGCAAATAGCGAGCTATTTAATGACTTCTTAAATTTTTAAAATGGCAAAATAAAAAAGTAGTGGAATTAATTATTTTTTCTACTAAGGTTGAAACCCAAAAAAATAAGGTTTTAAATAAAGAAAAATATCAACCGATAAATGAAAAATGCCAAATCATTTTTCTAAATTATTATTTTCTATATGAAAAAAAGTAAAAAACAAATAAAAACAGAACATTTTAGCAACTTAATTGCTGTGGCTTTTGCAGATGGTGTTCTTCATGAAAAAGAACTTAACTTACTAAAAGATAAGGCAGAAGAATTTAACGTTTCAAAAGAAGATGTACAAAAACTGATGGATAATGCTCAAAATTTAATTTTTGACATACCGTTGAACTTTGAAGACAAAGAACAACAGCTTATAGACGTGGTACTTATGACTATGGTAGATGGAATTGTTCACCCAAAAGAATACGCTCTTTGTTTGAAAATTGCAAAAAAAATGGATTTTGATGAAAATTATTTAGACCATATTATTAAATTGGCATTTAAACTTTGGAATGACTAATGGATGAAATAAAATATTATTTTGTATTAATAACAATCATATTTTTAACAACTTGCACGCCAGTTGACGATAAACTAACAAGTTATAACTTTGAAACAGATGGTGTTTTTATTACAAACGAAGGAAATTTTACTTACGGAAATGCGTCCTTATCATATTTAGACTTATCTGAAAATAAAATATATAACGATGTTTTTTTTAATGCAACTGGTTTTCCTATTGGAGATGTTGTACAATCGGCAACTTTATGGAACGATTTTGTTTTTATAACCGTAAACAACTCAGGGAAAGTTTATATAATAAACAAAAACACTTCTACTTATGTTGCAAAAATCACCGAATTAACCTCGCCACGAAATATTTTAATTGTTGACGCACAAACTGCCTACATTTCGGATTTATACAGTTCTGAAATTACAATTTTTAACCCAACCACTTTTATGAAAACAGGTACAATTAATATAGGTGCTACTTCCGAAAAAATGATACTTGTTGGCGATAATGTGTTTGTAACTAATTGGTCGTTGGGAAATAAAATTATTAAAATAGATACAAAAACGAATCTTGTAACGGACTCTATAACTGTTGCATATCAACCAAATAGTTTGGTTGTAGACAAGGATAACATGATTTGGATTTTATCTGATGGGGGGAACGAAAATGAAATTCCCGCTGTGTTAACTATTTTTGACCCAGAAAATATGCAAATAGAATACACTTTTGAATTTGCAGACATAAATAAGTCTCCCAACAATTTATCGATTAACAAAACAAAAGATACAATTTTTTATTTGAATAGTTCTTGGAACAACAACAATAACAACGATGGCGGAGTTTATGCTATGTCAATTAATTCACGAATTTTGCCAATAAATCCAATAATTCAAGAAGACAATAAACTTTTTTATGCTATGTCGGTTTCAGATAAATCTATAATTTACTTAACTAATGCAATAGATTTTGCTCAAAATGGTATTTTATATCGTTACAAAACAGATGGTACACTGTTAGATAACTATTTTGTTGGAATAATTCCTGGAGGTTTTGCTTTTAAAAATTAGTTTACACCTTTAAAAAGTGATGTTTATATAAAGCTTGCTTACAATTATTGGCGTTTTTCACGAGTATCATTTTCTTCTTTACTTTTGAAATATTAAAATGCTCATTTACAAAGGTAAACTTTAATTCTAATATTTCAAAAAGGCCTTGAACTTGACATTCGTGAAAAACGCCCAATTATTAAACACCTGACCTCTAAAATAATGGGTAAAAAACTGGACATGGCTATAATGTGTTGATA
>JAOZTW010000085.1 GCA_029938985.1 Bacteroidales bacterium
GTAAAGTTGGACTGTTAAAAACTACTCTTAATGGAGATTTATTATTAGATTCATTAGCTGGTTTATAATATTCGTCCCAATATGTCTTTTGTTCTGGTAGATACGATAATGATTTAAAAACATATTCGTAGTTGTTTACTTTAAGTAAATTGTAATTTGTATATAAAAAGGGCTGGCAATTTACAAAAAAGTTACCTTCACCATAATTGATTTTTACATAATTTGTTAAATCATTGTTTGTTCCAAGTATTGTAATTTCCGAATTATAGGTTTCTTTAATATAGTTTCCCTCTGTTTTTTTACTAAAACTATAGCCTAAACTGTCTTTTATCTGAGGATTACTAAAATTAAAATTTAATGTATCGTTATCTAACCATTTAAAATCAGTTTCAATATTTAGGCTATCCAGAAAAGCCTGGTTAATAAATAGTGCAGAAATAAACATATTGTTTCCCCGCTCTACAAATTGTAGCATATCATTAATATCTAAATCATTAATATCTAACTTCTCGGTTATAATAATATAGTTAGTATTGCTTGAAAGTTCTTGTTGTTCAATAAATTCTCTAAAGCTACGTCTCTGTGTTTTTAACTTATTTTTTGGATATGTTTCTTTCATCAAATCAAAAAGTACAAAAGTACCAAATGGTATTTTGTCTTTTCTAGAAAAGCTTACAGTCCAATCTGTTTGTTTTGGTTTAAAAATTTCTACCAATACAAAAAGTATTAAAACTATAATAAATCCTATGAAATATTTTTTTTTCAATTTATAAAAACTTAATAGTTAAATGTTTCAAAATTATTTTTATAGGTTTGATAATTATTATTAGATGTTTTAAAATTACCATACCAAACATGTTCATAAATAGAGCTTAGGTTCTCAAATTCTTTTCTTGTTTTATCACTTTTATTTATTTCTTTTTTTAACTCAACTATATAATCATTATTGGTTTTGTCTATTTTCCAATCTATTAACTCAGCTTCTTTCATAACTTTAAGAGTTCTCAAAAACAAATATCTTACTGCTAATCGGTAGTTACTATTGTGTTCTGCTTTTTTTATCAGTTCATTAAAATTCATTTTTGTAATATCGTCTTCAAGCTCGGAATGCTCAATTTTTACTCGCCTACGAGACTTATAAAAAACAGAGCGAAGATTGGTTTTGAGCAACATAATTACTATAAAAACTACTGCTCCAATCATAATAATTGCCCTAATAAATGGTGCAATACCATAATTATCAAACAATTTTAAAAACTGCCTGAAAAACCAAAATATAATCCGTCCTAAATAAGTATTTTGTTTTTTTATTTTGTTATCGTACTGAAATGCTTTTTGGTTTTTTAATTTATCAACACTTGATTTTTGAGGCATCCGTACTTCAACCTCTGAGTTGTCGTATTTTTGCAATGGTTTAGCAATACAAATAACTGTGTTAAAAACAATTATTATTATTAAAAATATTGAAAAAAAATATTTATTTAGTAGTTTCATAAAGTTTACTATACATAAAGCCGTAAACGGCAATTAGGAATTAAAAATTAGGAATTAAGAATTGGTTTACACCTTAAAATTCAATTGTTTATAAAAACTGTATTTGAAAAATAAAGTATTATTATTTTTATTTTCCAAATTCCTTTTTTTCATCATAACGAATGAGAAAAGTTTTAACTACAACCTTGTTAATCACTTCGGTTGCTTCTTGTATTCGTTTATTTTTAACAGTATTATTAATATAAACAATATAAATTCCTTGAGTTATTCCAGCTCGTTCACAATAATATGCAATTTGTTCTTTACCATCTTTAAAATTAGTATAATCATAGAATTTTTTTGTTTCTATAAAATATTCAAAACCTTTTACGTTAATTATCAGGTCGCTATTGCCAAGTGAAATTTGTGCTTCTCTATAGCTTTTTCCTTTTATTGCATTTAAAAATATACTTATGTATGTTTCAAAACTATAAATCATTGCAGCTTCTGGAATAGATTTAAACTTTCCTTTGTCGTCTTTTTCTCTATATGGTCTGAAACTTCTTAGTTTTATATGTTGTTTATAATCACCTATAAGTTTATCAAAATTAATTTTATTTTCTATCGTCAAATAATCATCTGCAAATAAATGTTGAGCAATATTCCTGCCTTCACCATTGGTATATGGCGAAAAAACATTGAACAAACGTTTTTTGTAAAGAGGTACCCAAAATTTAATGTTATTATCATCGTCCCAAGTAATCAAACCATTTGTGTGCAAAGCTTCTATAGCGGGTTTGTCAATAGAAAATTTTACTATATCGTTTACAAACAATAAATTTTCCACAAATTCTCTATACTGTTTTGCAACTTTTATTACATTAGAAATGTTTTTGTCAATAACTCTTGTCAAATACCATTGCTCTACTTTCAAATAATCATTATAATTTATTACTTTTTTTTCTTGATTTGTATCAACAAGTCTATATGCAAAACCATTGACAAGACCTGGCTGATTTGCAGTTATTTCACTAATCTTATGTTTTACCTTTTCTTCAAATAGTTGTCCTGTTTCGTTCTCATGCTGTGCAAACAATTCCATTGTTTCTTGATTGGTAAAATACGGCATTTTAAGATTATCTGCAATATTAAACGGACTGGCATTGTCTTGTATAATTCCTGTAATATTAGAAACTCCAACGAGTAGCACACTTTTTAAACTATGTTGTTCTCGTGAATGATAAACATCTCTTATTGCATGCAAAAAGTCATTAAAATACATTTTATTAATTCCTTCAACTTCATCAATTATAAGAACATATTTTTGGTTTTTAATTTCTGCAATTAAATTAAATATTTTTGCAATTTCTGTTTCTTTAGAAAATTCTACATTCCAGTATTTTTTTAGTTCACTTTTTATACGATACAAAAAACTGTCTAAGGAGGCGTTTTTATAACTTTCACAATTTATGTGAGCAACTTTATAACCGTCTTTTTCCAGTTCTTTTGCAAGTAATCTAAAATAAGTGCTTTTTCCTGTCTGACGTGGTGCCCAAATTGTAAAATATCGCTCTTTATTTACAAGCTTTATTCCTCTATCAATAATATTTTCTCTTATAATTGTGTAATGTTGCTTTAAAATATTTGGTCCAGATGTGTTAAAGTCTCGCATAATTTTGTATTTTATAAAAAAGTGAATCTCAGTATAACTACGGGATAAATCCCGTAGTTTATAGGTTATAATTTCAATATGTTTGCACATTAATCAATTATAATTTTTTCACAAATAAGCTTATCTCCACAATTTATTTTTAAGATATAAATTCCTGCTTCAAAATCTTTGCTATCTATTTGAATTGTATTTGTAGTGTTAGAAATAATTTCTTTTTTTATTAATGTTCCATTTATTGCAAAAATTGAAATTTGTTTTTGTTCTACATTTTGTGAGTTAAAAACTATTGTAAAATATTCTTTTGCTGGATTAGGATATATTAAAACTTCCGAATTTTCACTCTCAGTAATAAATGTTGATTGTCCCTCATTAAAAATCCAAGGTATTCCAAACTTTACCAAAACTCCTCCTTCGTCCCAACTTGCTCCTGCCTCTTCCAATAAATAGGCATTTAATTCAAGTATCATGGTTATTTGATATAAATCTGAGGAGTTATAATCAAATACAAAATTTTCTTCAGGTTGACCTGTAGTAATTCCTGGATTTAATGGATTGCCTCCATTGTAAACAGTTGTATCATATACCATTCCATTATTGCCTTCAACATTATCCCATATATTAATAAAATTACGTGAACAAGTAAGTTGTCCATGTGGAGTATAACATATTGCAGAACTATTATTTGCTACATTTAATTCTACCTCAATTGTTTCGTCTGCTTCAAATGTTCCGTCTCCATTTCCTTGACTATTACCTGTTCCATTATCATAAAAATGCGAAAAATTTCCTTTTTCTAATATTGGTAATACAATAAAACTTACCCAATCATTGTCAGTAACATTATCATCTGAAACACTGATTGTTAAAACATATTCTTTTGTCTCAGGAAGTTCTTCTGGAATTGATATTTCAAAAACCTCGTTTGACCACATTTCGGAATCTGATTCAATAGAATTAAATGTAACCGTGTTTTGAGTTATTTCTAAATCAGTGTTTTCGCAAGTCAAAATAGCAGATGTAGCATTTAAGCTTTCTGAAAAATCATTTTTAATTTTAATTCTAAATTTAACCACTGCATTTGGCATCACTATATTATTAGGGTTAGACGCATCTGCAATTACATTTTCATATAAATCAAAACGTGTAAGTTTTGCTGGTTTTAATTTAATTTCAAAAGGTACACTATTGACAGCAAATAAATCTGGATTGCGAAGACTTGTTACTTTAATTAAACATTCAGCAGACAACTCTGACGGTAAAGTCCATTCAATTGATGACGCATCTGCAGGAATACTGTCTGATAATATTTGCCAATTATCACCATTATCTGACGAAAACTCTACCTTTACATCGGCCACAAAATCACTTTCCCACTCAAGGTCAATTGTACTTCCTTCTATAATACTTGAACCATCTGCAGGATACACAATTCCTAATAATTGAGTTTCTTCAACTATTTGAACCGAGTAAATATCAACATCAACCAATGGTCTATCATAATTTGTCTCATCAACTTCCACTTCACTAATTTCATAAACAATATCCATACCATCAACTACTCTTCCGTAAACCGCATGAGCATCGTCTAAATATGAAGTTGCTTGTACTGTGATAAAGTATTGTGAGCCATTTGTGTTAGCACCAGCATTTGCCATAGAGAGTATTCCTGCATGGCTGTGTCTAAGTAATGGGTGAAACTCATCGTCAAAACTATAACCTGGATCTCCGTAACCTGTTCCCAAAGGACAACCATCTTGAATCATAAAATTTGAAATCACTCTATGGAATAATAAATCGGTATAAAATTCTTTTTCACATAAATTAATGAAATTTTGAACTGTTCGTGGTGCATAATCTCCTCGCAACTCTGTGCGAAACACACCCATAGAAGTATTCCATTGGGCATAATAAAGTGCTTTGTCGGAAACTAAAAATGTTGCATCACTTTCGTCGTTTGTCGAAACATTGCCTGCATCACTAATTTTTATTAAACAATCCGAAGATATAATATCTGGCGATGTCCAAGAATAAGAACTCCCTGTTGTTAACGCTTCTACGGTTGACCAGCTACTTCCGTTGTCGTCCGAAAATTCGATTAAGAAATTTGTTACACCACTACTTTCCCAAGTAATATTTTGCTCTGCTTCGGTGTTTTTTATCCAATGTTCTCCTCCGTTAGGAAATGTAACTGTTATTGATTGGGCTTGTGAAATAGAAATTGTTAAAAATGCTATTAAAATAATAAGAATAGTTTTTTTCATTTTGTTAAAATTTAAAGTTTGTATATAAAAAACAAATTTAAAAAAATATTTTAAGAAATTAAAAAAAAATGATTTTATTTATGGAAAAGATAATAAAATGACATCTTAGTGAAAAAGAAAAAATAAATAAGCCCAATCTACTTGTTTATTTTGCCCTTTTAAAAATTTTAAAATATCATTAAATAGCTCGCTATTTGCAGATTTGTTAAAATTCTTAAAAGAACAAAAAAACGGCGTATATTGGGCTTATTTATTATTTCATTTTCACTTATGAAAAAAAATACAAATTATTTTTAAAAAAATATTTGTGTTATAATACTGATTAACTGCATTTTAAAAAGGTTTTAAACTTAATTTAACGTTCTATAACTTATTTTCAAGTTAAAAAACTTAAAAATAAGTTGCATAATTGAAAATTAAGTTTTATATTTGCGAAATAATATTATTGAGTATATTTTATGAAAAAATTAATAAAATTCTAAAAAAAGGAAAATGGAATTACTTACAAAATCGGAGGAAAAAATAATGCAAATTATCTGGAAGCAAAAAAAAGGTTTTGTTAAAGATTTTATTGAAGAATTACCTGCTCCAAAACCTCCTTACAATACCATTTCGTCGATAGTAAGGATTTTGGCACAAAAGGGATTTTTAAAATATAAAGCCTATGGACGAACTTATGAATATTATCCTGCAATAAGTAAATTTGCGTACCGTAAAGCGGTGTTTTCAAATGTTATAAAAAATTATTTTGATGGTTCTTACGAAAACGTTGTTTCGTATATGGTTGAGGACGAACAACTAAGCGAGGAAGAGTTGAAAGAAATAAACAAAATAATTAAAAATGAATTGTAAGTCTGCAAGAAATGTTTAGATATTTAATTGAAGCAACCATTGTTTTATCTACTTTTTATTTAATATATATATATGTGTTCAATAAATATTTGTATTTTGAATGGAACAGATTTTTTTTAATATCAATAGTTGTTATAAGTGTAATTTTACCATTAATAAAAATTGATTGGATAACAACAAGTTCACTTAAATTTAACCCAAACGATATTTTATTTGTTAACTTAGACGATGAACAATTTTTTGTTAAAACATCGCAAAAACAATTTTTTTTTTCAACTGTTTATTTAAAGTTTTCACAAAATAAATATTTTACAATTTTTAATTTATTAATAGTAATTTATATATCTGGAATTTTACGGCAAACTATAGTTTTTATTAATAATCTTATTTCAATAAAAAAATTAGAAAAAAGCAGCATAAAATCGGAAAATAAAAAACATCAAATTTATTTAACAAATAGCAAAATAACTGCATTTTCATTTTTTGAAAAAATATTTGTAAATAAAAATTATGAAAATTTAAAAACAGCCGAACAACAACAAATAATAGAACATGAAAATATTCATGTAAAACAAAAACACACTTTAGACAATTTGTTCTTTGAAATAGTAAATATATTTTTTTGGTTTAATCCTTTTATCAAAAAATTAAAAAAATCGGTAAAAGAAAATCATGAATTTATAGTTGATAAAATATTGACAAAGCAAGATTCTCGTTATAATTATTCGTTTTTAATGGTAAAACTTGTGGCAAAAAAATCAGTTCCAATAATTAATAATTTTTCGGATTCAAAAGTTAAAAGTAGAATAAAACTATTATCAAACCCTGAGAAAGAGCGAATAAAAAAAATACGATTTGTAAGCACAATACCAATTTTGTTGCTATTGATTTTTACTTTTTTATTCACATTAAATATTGTAAACAATAGTTTTAATACAAAAGCGATCAAAACAAACAAATTTATTTTTCCAATAGAAAACAATTATACAATAGCAGGTTATTATATAGAAACTCAAACAATTACGGATAAGGCGAATAAAAATATAAAATATAAAATATCGCATAAAAAAATTACAATTCAAACCGAAAACTTTACTAAAGTGTTGGCAATTGGCAACGGTAAAATACTAACTATTGACACAATAAACGATTGGGGCTTAAACGAAATTAAGATAACAATAAAATTGAAAAACAACTATAAAGTAATTTACGAGAAGCTTGCCGAAGTGTTGGTAACAGAAAACCAAAAAGTAAAAACTGGGCAAACTATCGGAAAAACTGGCGATAAAAGACTATACCCAACTATTGATTATCAATTATTATTAAACGAAAAAGCAATTAATCCATTAGAAAACTGATGCAAGTAAAAAAAACAAAAAAAGCAAATTTGGAAAACAGAAGAGTGTTTTTTTTTCAAATAGGATTAATAATTGGCATGTTTTTGTTGATTGGAGTTTTTGAACTTGGAACACAAAAAAAAGACAATGCAGGACAAGATGAAATTATAGGAATAGATTTAGACATAGAAATGATAAGCATTGAACGAAAAGAAAAACCTCGTCCTCCAAAACCGCAGAATATTAGAAGTTTAGAATTAAATATTACAAGTAACGAACAAACTATTAATTATGACAATGAGTTAGATTACAGTTTATTTGAAAAACTTCCAGACTTTTATGATTATGAGCTTTATGTAGAAGAACCTGAATTGGAACTAATAACAGAACTACCTATTCAAATTGCAGAGAAAATGCCCGAATTTTATGGCGGACAAAAAGCATTGCTCAAATATTTGTCGGAAAACGTGGAATACCCAGTTGAAGCAAGAGAGCAACAAATACAAGGAACTGTTTATGTGCGGTTTGTGGTAGAAAAAAATGGAAAAATCGGAAAAGTTGAACTTGTGAGAGCTATTGATAAATTAATAGACCGAGAAGCAATAAAAGTAGTTAAAAATATGCCAGCTTGGAAAGCTGGACAACAAAGAGGAGTAAATGTAAGCGTTTGGTTTACTATTCCAATTGTATTTCAATTAATTAATTATTAACCAATTAACCTTTCGTATCATGGAAAATAAAAAAAAAACAATGGCAAATTTAGAGAAATTTAAAAAAATATTTCTACTTTTGGACTCTGTTAATGAGACATTGGTTTGGTTATGTAACTATAAACCAACAGATTAAAAAAAACAAAGTGTAAAATTTTTTGTATGACTATTTAATTATCAATTTGCACTTTTTTAAATAAGCTACCAGTACATATATTATTATTTATTAACCAATTAACACTTTTAAATTATGGAAATTAAAAAAAATCCAATGGTAAATTTAGAAAGATTTAAAAAGATTTTTCTACTTGTAGGTATGATAATCTCATTAGCAATAGTACTTGCATTATTTGAGAAGACAACAACTGACACACAGAAAGAAGCTTTTGCAGAAGAAGAGAAAGCAGATTTAGACGCTGAAACAGCAGAAGTAACGGTAAGAAAGCAACCACCGCCACCGCCACCGCCACCGCCACAACAAGCAGTTTCTGATGTTATTAATATTGTAAAAGATGATGCAAAAATAAAGGACGTATTTAGTTTTGAGCTTCCTGACGAAAATGATGAAATTGATTTTATTGATATGGATTTTGGAACAACAGATGTTGGAGAAGAACCAGATATTCCTTTGGTAGTTGCCGAACAAATGCCAGAATTTCCTGGAGGTGAAGTAGCATTAATTAATTATATTGCAGAAAATGTAGTTTATCCAGAACAAGCTCAAGAAAACGATATTGAAGGAAAAATATTTGTAAAATTTGTTGTAACAAAAAAAGGAAAAGTAGATAAGGTTGAAGTTGTAAGAGGTGAAGACGACCTATTGAAAGACGCTGCGGTTGAAGTAGTTGAAGGTCTTCCTGATTTTACACCAGGAAAACAAAGAGGTAAACCTGTTAGTGTTTGGTACACTGTTCCTATTGAGTTCAAATTAAATTAAAAATTTGTATTAAATGACTTGAAGAACTGTCAAAAAAAAATTATTTTTTTGGCAGTTTTTTTGTTTTGAAAAAAGTAGGTTTAGCAATAAAAATATTGGTTTCAGAAACTTATAAAGAAATGTATTAGAAAATTTTCGGTTTACAGTCAAATATTATGATAAAATATGGAAATTAGGTTTAAAGTAAAGTCATTACAATATTTGACAGTAAACCATCTGTTTTTAAATAGGTATTACCTTTTGGAACGCTGATACATTGAAACGCTGATAAAAACGGATTTTTAAAATCTGTTTTTATCAGCGTTACAGTCAAATATTATGATAAAAGATTGTATTTTATTTAAAATAAGGAAATTAGGTTTAAGTAAAGTCATCACAATATTTGACTGTAAACCCATTTTTTTTTATTTTACAAAAAATATTTGAACTAATTTGTAAAATAAAAAAAGATGAGAGAATTAGGCACTTTTCATTTATGGTTTACATTTTTATCAGTTTCCATCTCCTAAAAGACGTGGGAGCTGATTAAGAAGTGTCACCTATTTTTCATTTATTTGAAACATGCCAATTATCTTGATATTAAGGAATGATACAATTATGTAATTATAAACCAATAGATTAAAAAAATATAAATGTGTAAAAACTTTTGTATGGGTACTTATTATATTTATTGAATTGTTAAAAACAAAAATAACTTCGTTTAAATCGTCAATTATTTATTTTAATATACCGTAACCCACATTATTCATGAATTATACTATTACAAACAGAAATAACTACAAACTAAGGTAATGATATTTTTATTTTCAAAGATGATTAAATTACTCTTCAGGTTGTTGTTGTGTAACACAATGAATCATACCTCCATTTGCATATAAATTTCGAACATCAATACCAACCACCGTTCTGTTTGGATATATATCCTGAATCATTTGGTTTGCCGATTCGTCATTTGGATCATTATAATTAGGAACCAAAACTTTTGTATTTGCTATATAATAATTTATATACGACCCCTTGTAGCCTAAGTCTTTTCCATAAGTTGTTACTACATTGTTTTGTGTTAATGGTATTTTAATAAAATTGTATGCAACACCGTTGTTGTTAGTTGATGCGTATAAAATGTCAATATCAGATTGAGGTATTTCCCATTCCAACAAATCATCTTTATCCATTGTAACTATTGTTGTAGAATTTCCAAACCTTGCAAAACCATCTATGTGCATATCGGTAATTTCTAATCCAGCCACACCATCTAACCAAATATAATTAGTAATACCAAGATATTTTGCAAATAATTTTTCTATATCTACTTGCGACATTCCTCTATTTCTGTTATTATTTATTATAGAGCTTTTACAAGCCATTAAAGTTCCATTGCCATCAATTTCTACACTTCCGCCTTCGTTAACAATATCACCACTAATATCAACCAATGTTCTGTTTTGGTCTGCTGCAATTTGTTCAGGAATTGCATTACAATTCTCGTAATCGGCTTTATTACCCCATCCATTAAAACCCCAGTTTTCAATAACTAATTTATTATCTGCATCTCTCACATAGATAGGTCCATTATCACGTGTCCAAACATCGTCAGTTTTATATATTTTGAAATCAATATTTGTTAATTCTACTTCAGCAAGTGTTAACAAATCGCTCACTCGGCTTTTTTCTGCTTCGTTGTAAACAACCAAATGAACAGTTTCACTTGTAACCAATTCACTGGTCATTGCCACCCAAGTATCATCTAACCTATCACGATAATCAAGTCCATATTGATATTCATGTGGCCATTGCAACCATGTTCCTTCATGCAACTCAGATTCTTCTGGCATTCTATAAAGAATATCCTCTTCAGTAGGTTGATAACTTTCTTTTTCTTTACAAGAAAAAAAGACTATTGCTGTAAGTGCAAATAAAAAAATTGTTGTTCTCATTAGTTCTAAATTTTTACATTATTTATATTTATGTTCCTAATACAATTGAAATTCGGTTGAAATTTAGTTGAAATTCGGTTGAAATACAATTGTTAATTTCATTTTGCAAAAATAGTTAAACTTTCAAAATTACAATAATCTTTTAATTTAATTTTTAAAATTATAAAAAACCAAAAGAACAAGTTTAAAAAATTAATTATTTGTTTTAATAATAAGTACCCATACAAAAGTTTGGGCATTTTTCACGAGTATCAATTTTTTCGTTACTTTTGAAATATTAAAATGCTCATTTACAAAGGTAAACTTCAATTCTAATATTTCAAAAAATCCTTGAATTTGACACTCATGAAAAACGCCAAAGTTTTTTACACAATTGTATTTCTTTAATCAGTTGGTTTGTTATCATATAATTGTATAATTCCTTACTTTATAAACCCACAAATACTAAATAATAGTATTTTTTTTCATAAATTTATTTTAATTTTTAAAATTTTTAATTTTGTTTTTTGTGAATAGATAATTTTTTTCTGTTTATGTACAGTACTCATAAAAACTCAATAGTATTGAGCTTTGAATTTATTACAGTTTTGACCTATTCAAGGAAATATGTATTTTGCAATTTTTCACATCAAAGATAATTTGATTTTATAAGTACACAATAATATAATTAAAGTTTTTGCTTTCATTTTATATTGATTATCAATAATTTATAAAATTAATTTT
>JAOZTW010000650.1 GCA_029938985.1 Bacteroidales bacterium
TAAGAAATATATTTGGAATTTTCTGCAATAAAATCTATTTTTTTTGGGAGGTTTAGTTCTTTTTTTTATACCGTAGTTTAACTCGTTGGATACGAGCTACAAGCTCACACCAGTGTGAAAATTATTATTCCTCTACAAATTTACGAGGAAAACCTAAGCTTGTGTCTCTCAGTATAAAACCATTTTGTGTTGTTTTATTATTATTGTGATAAAAGGGATTTACATCGAATTTCGCTTTCTCATAACTAAAACTATTTATTTTATGAGAAATGTTAAATATATCAAGAGAGCTTTCAAATATAAAGTTATTTATTAGTGTTGTTCTTATTGAAATATATTGAATAACAGTATCATTTCGTAAAAAAAAACATACAATGAAATTATCAGTTGATACGTGAGTTGGCACATTCTTTACTATCCTCCATTCACATCTATTAATTAATTGATATGGTTGTCCGTAAGTCCTTTCATAGATATAAGCACTATCCCATTTAAATTCTGTTAATTCTGCAAAATCTATTATTGGAAATATGCTGTCTTCTTGAAAAGAAATGAATGCTTTGTCTAATTCCTTTTTTAATTTAACCTCAAGTTTGCGTCTCTCAATAACTATTTCTTCACTATCAGTATCTATACATGAGTTTATTATAATAATTGATATAATAAATAATATAATGTTAAATGTTTTTTTCATATTAATTTCATTTTTTTAAATTACCTTTATTGTTTAAATTTTTTAAAGTTTCTCTTGCTTTATTAAAATTTGAAGTTGTCATTACAGAGTTTACTTTTTTTTGTATTTTATTATTATTTACATCTGTTGCTCCTGTCGGTACTCTTTCACTTAATTCTCCTGCAGTAGCTTTTTCTATTGCAATCTTTGCAATTTTTTTTGGAGAAGCAAATTTGTTCTCTTCACCAATCGTTCTTCCTATTATATTATTTTCTGTATCAACCTGTGAGTCAATTTCAGTATTATTAGGATTATCATCGCCATGTGCAATACTTACTTCTTTTGCAATTTTTTTTCCAAATACTTTGGTAATAAGTGCTTGACCAATCACATGCCTTAAAGTGTTCTCTAATGGTTCGTTGTTTGGTGCTAATGCTTTTGCAAAACGATCTGCCCTTCCTGCTAAACCTTGTCCCGTCCTTGGCGTACCAATAGAATAAGCAGCTATTGGATGTTTAATAGCAAAATCAGCTTCCGCTCTACTGCCTTTTCGTTTATTATCCATTACATAACTTCTTACAGAGGTACGATATTTTCTACGAACTATTTCTAATGCTTTACTTGTATTTTTATTTGCAGTTCCATTTATCATTCTCGGACTTATACCTTGCAACCCCCATAAATCAATATTAGTAGAGGGATTGTTACTGGCATAATTATATGGAGAAAGATATGCAAACTCTTCTGCTTTTGGGTCGAGACTTGGGAAACGTCCTATTTGTGGGTCGTACATTCTAAAACCATAAGCATACCAATCTAGATCAAAGTCGTCTTGAAATTCTTTGCCGTTGTATTTGTACTTGTTTTCTAAGGCATTGTTAGTGTTAGATAAACTTTCTATACTCATGCCAAAAGGGTAATAGCTATCGGTTTGTAACACCTCTCCGTTTTGGTTAAAAGTTACTCTTGTGTTGCCCAAGTGGTCGGTTAAGTAATAGTCGTAACCAGAACTTGTGCCAATAGAGGAAAGTGTTAACCTGCCCTCTGCTGTTATTATGTAAAGCAATTCGCCGTTTTCATAAATTATGTTGCCTGTATAATCTGTGCTACTTTGTTGAGACGCACCGCCGTGCGTCTCTACGTTTATTTTTGCTCCATCGGCGGTGTAAAGATAAGAAATATATTTGGAACTTTCCGCAATAAAATCAATTTTATTTGGGAGGTTTAAGTTATTGTATTGTATGTTAGATATTTGTTTGATAATAACTGTCGATTTCAGACACAAGTGAATTTATTCGTGTATTTTTCAAATAAGTTTTATCTTTCTTTACCCATTTATAAACTCTTTCTGTCATAAACAATTCAGATACAGGGTCAATATCACTCATTTGAAAAAACTTCATACTAAAAAGAGTTAGGCAAATAAATTTATTTAAACAACATCCTGCATTGTAACCATGTTTATGCTTTATATGTTCAACATGTAATTTTAAAAAAAAGAGTAAAGTTATTTCTTTTACAATATCTTCATCATAAAGCATTGCAAACATTAATTTATTTGTATAATTAGCATCTATATATAAAAACATTTTATTATCCATTTTAGATGTATCAATTATAGTATAAAGATTGTGTAAAACTTTTAAGTCATATTTTTTTGTTGCTTTATACGTTTGATTAGAAACAGAATAACAGATAGTCTTATCTTTACTCGTATTATCATTTATTGTTTTTGTAGTAACTTCAATCCTATTGTTATTACATGAATATGATAAAAAAACAATGTATAGAATAAAAAAGTAAATTATTGATTTCATTTTGACTATATTAAAAAGTTTTTATATTTAATTTTTGGTTTCCCTTATAAAGTAAGTCGGGAACATTTATAACTTTTCCTATTTTTTCTCCATTAGAATTACTATTTGAGTATCTGAAAAAACTCCAAACATCTTCTTTCGCTGCTGTTCCAATTAAACTTGTATTGAATGTTCCGTTACCAAACAGATAACCAGCCGATCCAACCAACTCATTTGCTCCATAAGAAGTATATCCTGTTCCATCATATAATGCTTTTGCAAACTCCGCACCATTACAACTCAACATTATAAATTGAAAATCTTGACTTAAAGAAAAAACACCATTATTTGATGCTTCATTAAAACTCTCAATGTCTCCTTTTTTAAAGACCCCTACTCCATTACCCCATCCATGACCTCTAAATACAAAATTATCTACCTCTTCAAAAGCATCCGTAGTATTCTTTAATGCTCCTATCATATCATCTAATTCTGTTCCTATAGCAATAATATTATCATTACACTCACTACCTTTACAAATTTCACCAACATGAGCTCCCCATTCATCTTTATTATCTGTGAAAATAATATTTTTACTATCCATTCCAAGTTTATCGCCATCACTAGCAATCCAGTTATAGATGTCTCCATTAAATTTTACTTCAGTATCTGAACCAGCTTGCCATAATAATTGTCCCTCTTCATTTCTATACCAGTCATCCAACATTCCATTTGGGTCTATTCTCATAATAGGATTGTTTTGCACATAATTATAAGGGGACACCCACGTTCTTTTTTCCGCCATCGGGTCTATAACATGCCACCTTCCAATTTGTGCATCGTAAAACCTTGCTCCGTAGT
>JAOZTW010000651.1 GCA_029938985.1 Bacteroidales bacterium
CGCTTGGTGGTGTGAGAGGTGTACTGGCTACAATGATGTAGTCAGCCGCCTACTCTATTATGTGTGTTTTTTGGGAGCGCTAGCGACACAATTACACTTATCATATGTCATTATGTACCTCGCAGTACATAATGACAACAGTATATATTTTGTTGATAATCTATTTTAAGGCGTTATAATTAGCTTGTTATGTTTTTTTGTTTTTTTCTTGGTTGTCATTATGTAGGTGTATAATGACAACTATTATTCAAAGCTTAGTTCTAAATAACGGCACAAAGTTACACGATTATATTACAAAACCAAAACATTTATTAATTATTTTTCTATGGACAGAGATAATGGCTACCCACGTAAAGTTGGACAAAAAAATTCGTGTAAAGCGTGGACGCTTTACGCATAAATGACTATGTGGCAAGCGTCCACACTTGCCACGAAAAGTCGTTGATAATCATCTTTGTCCAACCTTACGTGGGTAGCCGAGATAATGAGCTTGTTGAGTAAGACTTTTGCGACTGTCTTTTTTATTTTCTCATTATAAAATTGTAATTGGCAGTATAATCTATGTAGCCAAAACTTTTACAAAGTGAAAAAACTTTGTAAAAGGGATTTTTTTTGTCTAACTTTACAGGAGTGGTTAGAAATTCAAAATTATTATTGATAAAAATAAAAAAAAGGGAGACGAATGTTAACCTAATTATAAAGCTGTATTTATGTTTATTAATCTAAAGTTATTCTATGAATCTATATATTATTAAGGTCCCTTGTTGTTGTATTGCCTTTTCTGTTCGTAAGGAAATGTTCTCTAACCGTTGTATTGCCTTTTCTTCTTTTTTTTGTATTATACAAGCTTTTACCCTCTCATGACAAGCAGAAAGCAATAGACAAGCATAAGTTATTGAATTACAACAACAATTTACAGGCATACAACAAGAATATACAATCATACAACAAGAAAATAAGTTTATTATACAGCAAAACAACCATTATCAACAAGAAATTACAGGCATACAACAAAAAAATCTGTTAATTATGTGAAAAATTGACAATTATAAACAAGAAAATACTAGTTTACAGTAAGAAATTAGGTTGACTTTATTGGCATTATTAACTCTAAATAAATGGAAATGTTAACTTTATTTGAAATTGGAAAATTAAAAATGAGGAATTAAGAATTAGGAATTGGTTTACTCCTTAAAATCTAATTATTTATAAAACTTTGTTTAAAAAACAACTGGTACAGCAAATATTAAATAAAATAAATTTTTCATTATTCTAAAAATAAACAAGCTGTGCTTAATCTAATTTATATATTTCTATCAATATATATTGTACTTCTGGTGCAAAAATAAATAAAGTGGGTTAAAAAACATCACAACATCTATTCAATAATTAAAGAATATTAAAAAAATATTTTCATTTTGATAAAAATTATTATTTTTGCAAGGTATTAATAAGAGCAATTAGGAATTACAAATTATGGGTTGTACTACAATGTGAACTACGCATTTACAGTTGTAAACTCTGTTAAAATAATTTTAAGAGCCTTTATTTTGAATATATAAATACAAAAAAATAGCAAAAATAGCAAATAATATGTAAATTACAAACTTGTGGATACAGTTAATTTTTAAATAGTAAAATATGAAAATAATAGCAATAGGACGAAATTACACAGAACATGCAAAAGAAATGAACAGTCCAATACCCTCAGAACCAGTGGTGTTTATGAAACCAGATACAGCATTGTTGCGTAATAATTCTCCATTTTATCATCCCGATTTTTCAAACGAAATTCACTACGAAGTTGAACTTGTTGTAAAAATAAAAAAAGTAGGTAAACACATTCAAAAAAAGTTTGCACACAGATATTACAACGAAATTGGAATAGGTATAGACCTAACTGCCAGAGATGTACAAAGGGAACTCAAACAAAAATCAATGCCTTGGGAAAAATCAAAAGCTTTTGATTTTTCTGCTCCTATCGGAAAATTTGTTGATAAAAACAATTATAAGAACTTGAATAATATTAATTTTAGTTTGGAAGTAAATAATAAGGTAGTGCAAAAATCAAATAGTAAGTTAATGATTTTTGAAATAGATGAAATAATTTCCTATGTGTCAAAATTTTATACTCTAAAAATAGGAGATTTAATATTTACTGGAACTCCAAAAGGTGTAGGAAAAATAAATATTGGAGACAAATTAATCGCCAAAATAGAAAACGAAACTTTTCTTGATTTTGAAATAAAATAAAAATAATAATTTTTAATTAAACAACTTATGAAAATTGCAATATTACTTTTAAATAAAGGTAGAGGAAGTGGCGAAGTTGCTCGTGAACATGTTAAGCATCTTTTGAAACAACGAAGTAGGAATTTTAACAAAACGCTCGCCCGAAGAATTAGGAAAATCTATTAGAAATTTATTGAATAACAAAGAATTGTATAATAAATTTGTATATAGAACAAGAGGTATAGCCGAAAATAATTACTCGTATTTCGATTTGGTTGAAAAATTGGTTAAATCAATTTATTTAAAATTATAATTTATGAAAGTAAATATAGAAAAGTCTTGGAATGAAGTTATTAAGCAGGAGTTTGAAAAAGAATATTTTGTTAAATTAATAAATTTTGTAAAACAAGAATATTCTTCTCAAACAATTTATCCACCTGGTAAAGAAAAATTTAGTGCTTTTGATTTATGTCCTTTTTCTGATGTTAAAGTAGTTATACTCGGACAAGATCCTTATCATGGTAGTGGACAAGCACATGGTTTGTGTTTCTCGGTAAAGGAAGGGGTTAAAACTCCTCCTTCTTTAAAAAATATTTACAAAGAATTAAAATCAGATATTGGTTTGGAAATTCCAGATTCGGGTAATCTAAATCATTGGGCAAAACAGGGTATTTTGTTGATTAACGCTACATTAACAGTTAGAGCTTCAAAAGCTGGCTCGCATCAAAAAAAGGGTTGGGAAGAATTTACCAATGCAGTTATTGAAGTTATTTCAAGTCAAAAACAGAATATTGTATTCCTACTTTGGGGAGCTTATGCTCAAAAAAAAGGACAAATAATTGACCGCAAAAAACATTTTGTGTTAGAGTCAGCTCATCCATCGCCGTTTTCAGCCCACAGAGGTTTTTTGGGAAACAAACATTTTAGCAAAACAAATGATTATCTTAAATCTATTGGAAAAAAAACAATTAAATGGTAAGTAATTAGGAATTAAGAATTAAAAAATTAAGTATTGGTTTACAATTTAAAATTTTAATTATTTCTGAAAAGTCAGGAAAACTTTTTACCAGAACATTAAAGCATTGATTAATTGCTT
>JAOZTW010000652.1 GCA_029938985.1 Bacteroidales bacterium
AATTTAAGTTTACGTTTTATGAATTATTTTGTAAACTTATTTTAGGACAAGACAGGGTGTCATGAAAAAATGCGATTTTTTATTTCTGTTTTGCCGTCATAAAACGACTGACTGTTTTTTTTTTATCACATTACGATTTTGTAATATTTATTTTTCACACATAAATTTTGTGCAATTTTTATTGATTTGATGTCTTTTTGTGGTATTTTAACTTTAAAATATAGGGCAAACACGAGATTGTCTATAATTTTTTTAAACTCGCTAATTCTATCAAAATCAATCACTTTAAAATCTTTTAATTCCTGCAAATTAAATTTTGATGTTTTAATGTCTTTAAATTTTGACTTTATTAATTCAGTTTTATTTTTTATTGGCAATTTATATTCTTTTTGATTTCTATAAATAATTAGATTATTTTCTACAATTTCAACCTTGTCTATTTTTTGAAGCATAGTATCATTAAAATCAACAAAATCTGAAAGTGTTTTATTTTCTATGTTTAAAAGCTCTTTTGTTCTTTCAATAATTTCAGATTTTATGTGTTTGTTTAAATCGTTTATTTCAGGAATACGAAAGTATTCTTTTAATCTTCTTATAGCTATAAACATTCCATATTTTTCATCTTCTATCATGAAAAAATTTCGTAATATATATATAGTAATCGGTGAATTTAATAAAGCGAATAAATATAAAATTTCTTGTTTATCATTAGAGAAAACACCAAGAAAATTATTGCTATATATCAACAAATTACGTTCTGAATAGTGAAAGCGACCTGCAAATTGTTTTCTCCAAATTATTTTATATTTTTGTTTAAAAACATTTAAACCCTGACTACCTTGTGGGAATTTTAATTTGCCAGTAATAGAATAAAAAATATTATTTTCTGATAGGTTATATTTTTTATTATCAACTTTTTTAACTATTTCAAAGTAATCATCATTTACTTTTTTATCTGAAATTAAATCGTCATTCATTTTACAACCGCCATCAACATAAAATTTATTTCCAAAAGTTTGTATTGCTACTTTATGTTTATAATAAAACGAAAAATCAAATGTGTTTTTATAATATTCGTTATGAAAATTTATAAATTCGTCATCTTTTCTTATAAAATTCCAATTGCTGTATTTTTGATACAAATGTTTTTGTGATATTGTTTTAAAATTAATGTTTTTTTTCTTAGAAATATTTTGCAAACAAGTTGTTATGTCATCAGATTTTCGTGTGTAATCAATAACTTTAACTTTATGATTGTGGGTAGGTAAACTTTTTTTCACTACAAAAATAAGACTTGAAGTAGCAACTGCTTTATTTTGTCGTAGTCCCCTACCAATAAACATTTTATTTGAAAAAATTATAATTTTTTCAATTGTTGTATATTTTGAAAAATGGTATCTTAAAACATCATAATCTGGCTCTGTTAAAAGTGTTTGTGGAATAATATAAGATAATATACCGTTTTCTTTCAACAAGCCAAGTCCAAGTGCAATAAAAAAAGCATAAGAATTTGGTTTTGGGGCATATACCTTTCTCTTACTCGGAGTGCTATGCAGATTAAATCCATAAACATCACTTAATTTTACTTTTTTTTCTTTTATTAGTTTGAAAAATAAAACTTCTTGTTTAGAACATTGATTATAACTTATATACGGTGGATTTCCAATAACATAATCATAGCGAAAACGTTCTATTTCTGGTTCTTTTCTGTTTTCAAGGCTTTTTTTCATTTCTTTTAAATCGTCTTCGTCTCTAACAGAACTTGAATATCCCAGATTTAATTCTTTGGTAAACAAACTCATTTGTTGCTTATCTTTTTTATAAGCAACTTGTGTGTCGTAAATTGTATTTTTAATTGCAACGTCAAGAAATTCAGAGATACTATCTTTTGTTTTAAATATTTTTATTTTCTTTTCAATAGGATTATTATATTTTTCGTTTATTATTAAAGGTAACATTTTCATTATAATACTCATTTCTGCAAGATAAAGTGGAAACTCTTCTACATCAAGTCCAAAAACATTTTCTGAGATTATTTTTTCTGTTTTTTGTGCATTTTCAGATGTTGTTTTTTTATAAAAAGCATTTATTATATTTCGAACTGCACTATACAAAAATGTTCCACTACCACATGATGGGTCTATAATTGATATTTCGTTCTCATTTCTATTGATTAATTTTTCTGATGAATATCCAATTTCTTCTAACATAAAATCAACTATTTCGGGAGCAGTAAAATATTGACCTTTATTATTGTCTGAATATAATTGTTTTAAATAATTTTCATAAATAAAACCAAATATTTCATTTCGAACATTTGCAAAATTATATTGTTTTATAAACACAAAAATATCTAACCAAGGTGTAACTTCTTGCAGTTTATTTTGTGGTTTTGCAAGTATTTCTTCAAGTGTGTTGTTTATTATTTTCTGTTCGGAAATAAAAGGTTTATAAATATTTTTCGATATGTTTTTGCTTATCGTATTGATTACAAATAAAATATCACCATAATTTTTATTTTGTAAATCATTATGAATACGTTTTATTCGTTCCGAAAAATCTGTTCCAAAATTATGAAAATCATTGTCGGCAAGCGTTTTGTATAAAATAAATTGAATAAAATACGCATAAGAAATCTCTACAGATTTTTTTCCTTTTTCCTGCTCAGACACTTCTTTAAAGTATCCTTTAAGATTAAGGTTTTTTCTAAAATTATCAATTAATTTTGTAATGTCAGTAAAGAAGTCTTGTTTATTTATTTCTAAATTCAAATCTTCTTCATATTCAGATGTTTCAGCTGTTTTTTCAAAAAATTGCAAATAATAATTTTCTATTTGAGTATATTCTTTCCAAAACGTCAGAAAAATACTTGTTTTTTCTAAAATATGATCAAGTGTAAATTCTCTGACTATTATTTTATTGTTATAAAATCGCCAAGTATAGCCATCTGTAAGTATTCCATATTTTTTATTCCATGCTTTTTGATAGTTAAAAATTTGTTGTTCACCTGCTTTTATGTTTTTATATTTTTCTACTTCTACCGGAATAATTATGTCGTTAGAAATAAATATTATTATATCTGCTCGTTTTTGTTTTTTTGTTTTTTCAAGTAAAAATTCATTTTTTCTTTTGTTATCATTTGTTGATAGCTCTCCTTTTTTTAATTTAAAAATATCATCAGACATTAAAATTTCGTTCACAAAATTTTGAACTCCCGAACCTATTTCATGTTTGATGTATTCGTTTTTTTCTTTTTTCCAAAGACTTTTTAGTTCGTTTATTTTCATTTTGTATTATTTGTGGTTTTTTTTAATTGTTGCTATCGG
>JAOZTW010000653.1 GCA_029938985.1 Bacteroidales bacterium
AAATGTTTGGTTTTTTTTGTTTTAAACAATAAATACATATTTTTGCACTCAATATGAAAAAATATTTGTTATACATATTATTTATTGCCTTAATCCCATTTTATGGCTTTTCGCAATGCGAAGAGTTGGATTCTTTATGGATAGATTTATATGATTATCATCAAGTAAATTCAAATGATTCTATTTTTTATGCTAAAAATATTTATTTTAAAGAAATATTATATGGTGAGATACATAAAACAGGTTTGGATTCATGTAAAATTGTATATCTCGGATATTATTTTAAACATTTATCTAATAAATCCCCCCTAACTGCTATTGATAGCTTAGAGAATTTATTAAGAAAAGTTCCAAAAGATAATTTATTAAATATTCAAATAATCAATCACACAATAGGTTATATTTATTCTACAATTTCAATGTTTGAAGAAGCGATAAAGCATTACCAAAATTCATTAGAAATATTTAAAAAAAACAAAAATCAAGTTGGACTTGCTTGGGCATCAATCGATATTGGCAATGTTTATTTTGTTCAAAAAAAATATAATATGGCTAAATCGTATTATTTTATCTCAAATAATATTTTCTCACAACTAACCAAACATACAAGTAAGTATTTAGGAATGTCTGTTTGTTATAACAATTTAGGATTGATAAGCATTGAAGAGAATAAAATTGATTCATCAATTATATATTTTAGAAAAGCATTAAAACTAAGAAAAGAGTCAAATCAAAAATCTCTTATTTTACACTCATACAGTTATTTAATAGATGCCTTTTTGTTAAATAATCAAAAAGACTCGGCATACCACTATTGTGAAAAATCAGTTTCTGCTACTAAATCTTCTACTTCAATTCCAGAATTAGCTTCGGTTTACAATAAAGTAGGTGTGTTTTTTTATAAAACTCTTGACTACGATTCTGCTTATTTTTATTTATTGGGAGCATACAAATATTCTTTACAAACAAATATAAAAAAAAATATTGCCAAACATGCAAATGATGTAGCAAACCTTTTCTATAAGACTAACAAAATTGATTCGTCTCTTAATTATTTTTTAATCTCATATAAAAATGCAGATTCTGTTCAACTTATTGATATTGAAGAACAAATATGTATAAAATTAATTGAAATATATACGATTAAAAATGACTATGAAAATAGTTCTGTTTTTTTAAAAAAACTACTTGAAATTAGAGAACTAAATAATTCTGAAAATATAACAAATATGCAAGCAAATATTGAATTTAAAGAACGTATTAGAGTAGAAAAAGAATTTATTGTTAAGCAAAAAAAATACAATACCACAATTGTAAGTATGATTTTAGTATTAATCATTTTTTCAATTATTTTTTTTATAATGTTTTATACTTTTAAAAGAATTAAAAATCAGAAAAAAAAACTTGATGAGAAAAATATAGAACTGAAAAAACTTTCAAATTTTAAAGAAACAATAACAAATACTATTGTTCATGATTTGAAAAATCCACTTAGCCTAATTTTAAATTTTTCCGAAAATCAAAAAAATGAAGATTCACAAAAAATTTATAACTATGCAAATCAAATGCACAACATGGTTTTGTCAATTCTGGATACATCAAAACGTTCTGGTATAAATATGCAAATAAATAAAGATAATTATTTGATTAAAGAAATTATTGAAACTGCAATTATTGAAATTCAATTTTTTGCTGATAAAAAAAATATTACTATACAATATAATTGTAAAAAAAATATTCAAATTAATTTAGACAGAAAAATAATTTTAAGAGTGTTGAACAATATTCTTTTTAATGCAATAAAATACACACCAAACAATGGAATAATTGATATAAATATAGATTTATTAAAAGACAATATTACTAAAATTAGTATAAAAGATTCATGAGAAGGTATTAATGAAAATATTATTGATAATATTTTCAATGAATATGTACAGGATTCCATAAACAAAAAATATGCATCTTTTGGACTTGGTTTAGCTTTTTGTAAAATTGCAACAGAGGCACACAGCGGGAAAATAGGTGTTTTCAATAATTTAGAAAGAGGAAGCACATTTTGGTTTACAATAAAAAGTAATATAAAAACTATTTCCAAAATAAAAGAACATAAATCTGTTTTCTCCCATAAAAATATTTTAATTTTAGATGCAAAGGAGAAAGCATATATAAAACCTTTTACTGAAAAGATTAAATTGATAAAAATACATGAAATAAGTAGCTTTATAGAAATTTACCAATTAATAGAAAACAAAAATTCGAATATTGAAACTTGGAAAAAAGAACTTTATGATGCGTTTATTTATTATAATAAATCAAAAGTTGAAAAATTATTAAATATTTAAAAAATGAAACAATATACTATTCTTATAGTTGATAATGAGCCTGAATTTATCAATATTATTGTAAATACTCTTAAAAATGAATTCAATTTACATTTTTATCATGCAATTTCAGCTGACATTGGGTTTGAAATTGCAAAACAAACAACTCCAGATATTATCCTTACTGACTGGCATATGCCAATAACATCTGGAATTGATTTTATTAGAAAATTAAAAGCAGAAAAAAGCACAAAAGATATTCCTGTAATTATGATTACAGGAAGAATGACAAATGCGTCTTTTCTTGAAGAAGCTTTTAGAGTTGGGGCAAGTGATTTTGTGCGTAAACCAATAGAAAAAATTGAACTTATTGCCAGAATAAAATCTGTAATTAAAATAACAGAATATCAAAAATTGGAAGTTAGAATAAAAAACCAAGAATTAGCAATTTATGCTACTTTTTTTGCACAGAATAACCAATTTCTACTTAATTTACTTAATGAAATAAAACAATTAAAATTAATAAAATTTACTCAAAAACAATTAATTAACACCAAAATAACTAAAATTGAAAAAAGAATTGAAAATCAAACAGGAAATGATAGTTGGAATAAATTTATTTTCTATTTTCAACAATTGCACCCTGATTTTGAAAACAAATTAGTTAATAAATTCCCCGATTTAAAACCATCAGATATAAAACTTGCCATTCTTTTAAGATTAAATCTATCTACAAAGGAAATTGCAGAAATAACTTTTCTACATGCAAGTTCAATAAAAACTGCAAGATACCGTCTTCGCAAAAAACTACAATTAACAAAAAGTGATACCTTGTTTGCATTTTTAACTAAATTTTAACGGGTTTACTGTCAAATATTGTGATGTCTTTACTTAAACCTTATTTTCTTATTTTAAACAAAATACAATTTTTTATCATAATATTTGATATTTGCCTTTCGCTAATTAAAAATAGAGTTTTTTAATTAATCTCTTATACAA
>JAOZTW010000654.1 GCA_029938985.1 Bacteroidales bacterium
GAAACCTACAACTATCTAATAATCTGGTAAATATGAAGGCAAAAACTTTAGTTAGATTGAATGTCTTTTTTTGCGTAAAACCATTTTGAGTTGTCTAATACAAAGGTATTTAAAGCTCTTTGTTCATTACCATAATTAGGTAAGACATTAAGTTCAAGTTCGCTAAGTATTATCTTGGAGTCTACAGAAATAGTTAAGTTTCCGTTTGTAATTTCTGGAGGCAATTTTGCGTCCCAGTTTGATTTTTTTGGAGCGTTAGTGCCAATAGATGGTTCATACGATATTTTAATCTCCTGCAACAGAAAGTTATTATCGTTTTTTCCATTGCTTATGTTTGTTACACCTTCGGAGGTCCCATTATCTGTACGCACTAATTTGCTTGAGTTTCCAGCAATTTCGACAGAGAAAAGTATTTTATCCGACAATTGCTTTTTGCCTTTTACTATAGCCCTCCTTGTTTTTTTCGGTAAATTTGCGATTTTATGTATGGCATTTTGTCTTTTAGGAGAAGAGCCCTGGGCGCTAAATTTATGTGTTTGTTTTTTTCTTTTGACTATTTTGCCTTTTTTATTTTTAAATAAGCGTCTCAATCAACTTGAAAATCTCCCATCTATTCCATAGACAACTACCTCATCTTCTTCTTCATCTTCTTCATTATTTGCATATTCCTCCAACATTTCAATTTGTTCTGCAATGGGCGATGCACCCATAATTGCAATTTGTTCTTCGTTTGTAAATGACATATCGTTTATTTTTTATTGTTAATAATTTTTTGTTTTGTTTTGTTCCGTTCAGTGCTTTTTTCTTGGTTGCTTTTTTCTTGATTGCTTTTTTCTTTTTTTGATGGCACTGCAAATACAACAACTACAATGATAATGATAACAGCGACAACGCTACCACCAATAATCAGCGTCTTATGTTTTTTAAAAAAACTTATTTCATCACTTGTTTGTTTACCATTTTCTGGTATTGCTATAGATTTACCTTTATTAGTGTCAAGGCTTCCATCTTTTTTTGCTGGAGTGAAATCATCAATTTTATCTTTCACAAAGTCCTTAGCCTTGTTCCAAAAGTTCCCACCATCGTCTCTTTCTGGGTATGCTACTATTTTTAAAAAAGGTTCAATGTCATTTTCTATTAGTAATGAACAAATTAAAATAGTCATGCAATCACAGTCACCTATACCATCTCCAATTGTGCGAGCAGGTCTGCGTAGTTCTTCAATTTTCTCTCGATCTGGAACATACTTTATGTTTTCCTTTACCCATAACCAAATATTATAACCAGTTTCATAATCATTTTTTCCTGTCAATTCTTTTGATAGATCACTGACTTGATGGTGATAGGCATTAATTATTCTTACAATATTCTTTTCAGTATCTTTTAAAGTTGCCTTATTTTTAATAACATAAGTCTTATTTTCTGGTTTTTCTGGCATATTTATATATCTATTTTTTCATTTATTGGTATTGTAAACCCCTCTGCCGTTACATTTCCCTTTAATATTAGTTGCGTCCCCAATTCTTGGTACAGTATTAAATCGCGTAGAAAACTTTTTATAGTTCTACCTGCGAGCATATCATTATCTTTTAAAATCTTCGTTATTGTTGTGTAGTCCATTTTGTATTTTACACTTATTACAGTATTTTTTCGTGCAGAAATTACTACAGGGCTTGAGAGAGGATGTGTTTGTGTTGCGATTTCTCTATTATTTAAAGTGTAAGCATTAACATAAATGCTATTTACTACATAATCACTATCGCTGTGGTTTGAGAGGGTAACTTTTACAGTTGTATAAAACGAGTCTATTAATAGAGATAAAACATCTTTTATAGAGTTGGGGTATTCAAAGCTTACGTCAGAAAGTTTTAACTTTGTTCCAGCAGATATTGCTCTTTGAGATACAAGGGTGATTGAAGAGATTGCAACAACAATTAATGCAATAATAATGATTATTTTTATGTTTTTTTTCATGCTATAATTTTGCACAAATATAAAACATAAATTATGCTATTGCCAAATATTAATTGATTTATCTTTTGTATTATTTTTTAAATAATATAACTTTTATTTAAGTACTATACTATATATATATGTATTTTCGTATATTAAGAAAACAAAAAAAGCGTGTATAACTGTTAATTATACACGCTTTTATATGTTATATTGTATTTTATTTGCTGACTTACAAGGACTCGAACCTTGACTGCCTGAACCAAAATCAGATGTGCTACCATTACACCATAAGTCAATTTCCTAATTACGATGCAAAATTAAAATATTAATTTTTAATACAAAAAAAATAATGACTTTTTTTTAAAAAATATTTTTTCATATATTTTTTTCCTAATTTAGTATTTTGGTTCAATTTTTGTACTGTATATTTTACAATGAAAAAAATAATATTATGAATATTTACAAACAGTATTTTCTCGTTATATTTGTATTCCTTTTAAGCAGTTCATTTGCTTACAATCAGATACAGGTGCCAGATGGTGTTTTGGAGGCAATAAAAATGGGAAATTCGAACAAACTTGCAGATTATTTTAATTCAAATATAGAACTTGTAATATTAGACGATAGTGGTGTTTATACAAAAAGTCAATCAGAAATTATTGTAGATGATTTTTTTAGTGTAAACAAACCAAATGGATTTCAAATAATTCATGAAGGAGAACAGTTGAATTCAAATTTTGTTATTGGACGGTTGAAAAGTTCTTCTGGAGAGGTTTTTAGAGTTTATTTTTTAATGAGACAATTAAATAGCGAAATTGTAATTACTCAATTAAAAATTGAAGAAGAATGACTTATGATAGTCAATAGTTTGTAGAAACTCAGTAGAAAGAAATGAAATACAGTTGAAATTCAGTTGATTATTCCTTTCTTTGTTTCCAAACTTATTATATTTTTATTTTTAAGTTGTCTTATTACTTTTATTGTTATAAGTTCCTATTATTCTTATTTTTATACAAAAACTAACTTATTGATGAATTACACTATTATACTTTTTTTCCAAATACCCCATTTTTTTTTAACTACATAAAAATTATTTAAAACCCTTATTCTCAAACCAACTATCTGGGTTCATATTTAAAACTTATTTTTTATGTTTTCCCTTATTTTTGCTTTTTATTTTCCAAATATTTTTTATAATCATCATCATTTATGGGTGTTTTTTTATACTCTATTCCTTTTAAATTTCCATTGAAACCAGCTATAAATAAGATACAAAAAGTCGTTTTTAGTCTCTGCTAACAGCACATTTAAAGCAGCGATTTTCATTTTATTGCATCCAAATATTTTGACGTTTTTTTTATCTCTT
>JAOZTW010000655.1 GCA_029938985.1 Bacteroidales bacterium
AATACAGTAGATTGTTTATTTCTATGAAAAACATATAGTTAAGTGTTATTAGAAATGTTTTCCTGACTTTTCAGTTAAAGGGTACTCCTAAAACTCAAAAATCAAGGCTTTAAAAATTCTTAAAGCTTGACTTTACTTCTGTAAATTAGTGTTTAATAATTTTGTACAACACAGTGTTTTGGGTTTTTAGTCGTATCCTAAAATAAATATTTTCTTTTATAGGTTAACATATTACTGTCTAAAATATAATTATAGAAATTTTGTTTTCATTTTTAGTTGAGCCTTTAGGTGTCATTAACTTACAAACTCCATTTAGAAGAATTAATTGAATCTAAAACATTTCTAATTATTTCTCTTTCGCTAATAAGCGTATTAAAAAATTCAAATCTATTAATAATAACAATTGTAGCATCTTTATCTACCAAAAGCATATTGGCAAAATCATCTATATTTAGTCCTCTAATAACTACATCATTTTTTTTGTAAACAAATTCGTCTTCTTGCCCCTTATTTACAATTATTGCCCCTTTCATTACAAATAAAATATCATCAGAATTTTTATACGAAAGATATACTTTTTCTTCTTTTTTAAATTCTAATACCTTTATATCTTTAGCTATATACGTAATTAAATTTTCGGGAACACTAAATAGTAAAGGGTGTCGTTTTATCAATTTTACGTGGTCGGTAATTAACCTGCCATCATTTGATAAAATATTCATTAATTTTTGCTTTTTCTCTGACATATTTGCCAAGTAATCAAAGCATTTTATTGGATTATCGTTATGAATAATTTTTGCAGCCGTAGAATATACCATCTCATCGGTATGATACAATGCAACAAAAATTTCATCAGGAATTTCACTTCGTCTTATTTTTTCTAATGTCTCGTTTATTTTGGATTTCGACCAAGTTTTAATATCATTATAATCTCTTATTGCACTTGCTTTTGAGCGTTTTGCAACTATTTTTTTATGTAACTTACCAAGCAATTCTATCGCCTTTGTGAGTGTCCAAGTATCCAATTTATCATAATCCCTAAGCACTATTTCTTTTAATCTATCTGATAATTCCATTCGTTTTTGTGGAAACTTATAATTGAGTCTTTTAATTTTTTGATGTGATGGAATATCATCAAACAAAGGAGTTATAACTTTTTTAATATCTTGACTAAAAAAATTATCCATAATTTCTAATGCAAATATTGTATCTTTTCCAATAATATTTTTTTGAAGTAATGTAATAATTCTTGGTTCGTATAAAAAACTCAATAATAAAAATATTATTTCTAAATTTAATTCTCGTTCTGCATCTAAAGCCAAAAATAATTTAAGAGTGTTTTTTTTCGTTTCAATATCTTCCATTGTTGCAAATATCCATAAAATATTTTCAACCACACTATCAAGTTTTTGTTTAATTATATCTACATCTGCTTCTTCTGCACGATATTTACAAAAATACAATGCCCAAATTACCGAAAGTTGAACTTTTCGTTCAGGATAATTTATTCTTTTCAGCAATGACTGTTTGGCTTGTTTTGTTCCTATTTTTGCATATATTTCAGTAATTTTTAAAAGAACATCTACTTCCGCTTGATTTTCAAAATATTCATCTAAGAACGGTAAAGCCATACTTCCAAAGTCTAACAAAGTGCTTGCAACAATATGCTGATATTCGGGTATTTCAATAAAAGACACTAATTTTAAAATTACCTTATCGCTTTTTATTTTGCTACTCAAATTTATTGCCGACATTTTTACTATTTTATCTTCATCGTTCAACAACGAAATTAAAACTTCGTCGCTTGCTTTGTATTTTCTTTTGTTAATGTATTTTATTAAGATTAATTTATCGCTTGTTTTTTCAGATTTAAGTAGTGTTTGAGCTTCTTCTTCTGTTATTTTTTGAATATCAGAATAATCTAAATTTTCTTTGGCATGTTTAGCAATCATTACTAAATCAGGTTGTTGTTCATTGTCAATTTTCAGTTTATCAATTGATTTTGACAATCGCTTACGCCAAGTTGGATCTATATTGCGAAGAATAGCCTTTTGAAATTTTGGATTATCTATAATTGATAATAAGTTTGAGGCATAAGCTTCAAGTAATTTTGGATTTGTTTCGGCCAAAACTGTAGCACTAAAATTAACTGTTTCTTTTGTTTCGTTTGCCAAATTTTTTCTTAAAATTTCGCCACCATATTGATATCTATCTGTTCCTCTTTTTTTATCTTTACTCAGGTCGGTCAATATTTCTTTAATTTTAACTTTATATGCCTTATATAGTTTGGTAGATGAAAAAACCCATAATAATAATATTGGTAGTGATATCAAAGGAAAATATTCTAATAAAAATTCTTCGCCACGTGTTAAAACTTTTATTGATAAAAATAATATAAGCCCAGCTATTGCAATAGAAATTTGCATTACAACTCCAACTTTTGTTTGTACTGGCAACTGTTTTTCTTTTGCAACTGGCTGATACAAAACATTAAAGGCAGGGTCATCTAATCCTCTACGTAATATTCTTTCCAATGATTTTGCTAACACCATAAAAACAAGAAACAGCACACTGGAAGCACTATCTACAAAGCCAGTTATTGTAGCTCCAATAATTATTAAAGTTGCTACAATTGGCAGAATTGTTAACCCCATTTTTACTCCATATTTGCTTAATAGCCTGCGCGAAAAATATGATATTATTAACTCTCCCACTTTTAAACCCCCATATACTATTCCAAGAAATTGTGCTACATAGTCTTCGTTTATTTGTTCATGCATACTGGAAAGAAATCCAAAGTCGATAACATAAATCATTGTCATAGATAAGGTTGCTGTAATAAATATCCAGATAAAATATTTATCTTTCGCCAAAGTAATAAGCCCTGTACCCGTTTTTTGTTTTTTAGTTGTTTTAGTTATTTTCTCTTCTTTTTTGTCCGATTTCGAATACATAATTAATAGCACTACAATACTTAAAACCAAGCCTCCAAGACCAATAAACAATAAGTCGTAAATACTATTTACAAATGGCTTTACCAGTGGGATAGCAAAATAACTTACAATTGCCGACAATACTCCTCCCATATTAAACAATCCAAATAGTCGTTTAACCTGAACTAAGTTTAAAAATCGGAGAGATAAACCACCAGCCTCAATACCAGAAAGGGAGATAAATGGCCAAGCCCATATAAAAACAAAAATACACAAGTACCTTTCGTCTATAAAAGAAGCACCTATTCTTCCGAGAATAGTAATGAAACTCATAAAGAGTAAAGCTCCGAGAGTAATGGCTGCAGTATAAGGACCAACTGAATCC
>JAOZTW010000656.1 GCA_029938985.1 Bacteroidales bacterium
ATAAGGAATGATACAATTATTCAATGGTGCAATGATACAATTATGTGATTAAAAACCAATAGATTAAAGAAATACAAATGTGTAAAATCTTTTGTATGGGTACTTATTACAAAATACAAATATAATATATTTAATTGAATTTTCAAAAAAAAAAGACTATTTCTTATAAAAATTCATTTCTAAAATATATTCATAAGATTTTACTGGCATAAAAAATTTAATTTTCTTCCCATCTTTTATTGACGCTCGTATAAAACTTGACGAAATTTCCATTTGAGGAGCATTTACAATTTTGCAATTGTATTTTTTTATGTAATCATCTAAATTTGAATTTGGACGTGGATAAACATAAATTTCATGATTTTTTACTATCTGCTCATAATTTTTCCACTTGTGTAGCGTGATAATATTATCGCCCCCCATTAACAAAACAAAATTTTTAGTTGGATATTTTTCTTTCAAATGTATAAGTGTGTCAATAGTATAAGATGGTTTTGGTAGTTTAAATTCAATATTTGAGGCATGATAATTTTCGGTATAATCAATAGCTCTTATCATAATTTCTAACCGATGATAATCTGCGAGTAAACTTTTTTTGTTTTTTAAAGGATTTTGAGGACTTACAACAAACCATATTTTATCTAAATCACTAAATTCTAAAAAATAATTGGCCACAGCCAAATGTCCATTATGTACGGGATTAAAAGATCCGAAATACAAACCAATCTTCTTTTTTTTTTGCATTTTTTGAAGTATATTAAATATTTATTATATTTTTGTTTTATTATTTAAAACGCAAATATAATCATTTTTTAAAATAAAGAAAATTATACATAAGAATTTAAAATAGTTTTGAAATTCTTTAAAAATAAAAAAACAAAATTATGGAATTAAAATTAAAACGTCCAATAGCCTTTTTTGATTTAGAAACAACTGGTATTAACATAGTTTCAGATAGAATAGCTGAGATTTCTATTTTAAAAATTTCTCCTAATGGAAAGGAAGAAACTTTAACAATGAGAATTAATCCAACAATACCTATGTCGATAGAAGCTTCTGAAATTACTGGAATTAAAGATAAAGATTTAAAAGACTGTCCAAAATTTTTGGAAGTGGCAAGAGAAGTTTTAGATTTTTTAAAAGGTTGTGACTTAGGTGGGTATAATTCAAACAGATTTGATGTACCTATTTTGGCAGAAGAGTTTTTAAGAGCAGATGTAGATTTTGATCTATCAAAAAGAAAACATGTAGATGTTCAAGTTATTTTTCACAAAATGGAACAAAGAACTTTGTCGGCCGCCTATAAATTTTATTGTCAAAAAGAATTAACCAACGCACATGCAGCCGAAGCTGATACTCTGGCAACCTACGAAGTACTTAAAGGTCAGTTGGATATGTACGAAGACACACTAAAAAATGATATTAGTTTTTTAGACGAATTTTCTAAACAAAGTAGAAATGTGGATTTTGCAGGAAAAATTGCTTTTGACAAAAATGATGTTGAGGTATTTAATTTTGGAAAACACAAGGGAGTACCTGTTAAAGAAGTATTTAAGAAAGAACCAAAATATTATAATTGGATGATGGGAGCAGATTTTCCGTTATATACAAAAAAAATTCTTACTGGAATAAAACTAAGCATGGCTTTTGGTAAAAGTTAAACTAAGTGAAAAAGAAAAAATAACTAAGCCCAATCTACTTGTTTATTTTGCCCTTTTAAAAATATCATTAAATTGCTCGCTATTTGCAGATTTGTTGAAATAATAGAAGAACAAAAAAACGGCGTATCATGGAGTTACTTATTATTTCATTTTCACTAAGGTTAGATATATTAAACCAAATTATAATTTATTTTAAACTAAATTTCCAAAAAAATAAACAAATATGAAAAAAATAATATTAATTCTAACAATTTCAATTTTTGCAATTAATTATGTAATTTCTCAGGATAAAAAAATTATTAAAATAGAAACAGCTTATAATTCTGGGGACTACGATGATTGTATTAAAAGAGCTACCAAATATACTGAAAAAAATTCTAAAAATTCGCTACCTTATTATTATATGGGGTTTTCAAATTTTCAAAAATCTAAAAAAGAAAAAGGTGTTTATGTAGAAAAATACCTTCAACGTACAACAACAAACCTTTATAAAGCCTCATATAAAGATAAAAATAAAGAAAATTTCAATAAATTTGAAACTGAACTTACAGAAATACACGATTCTATGCTTGTAACTGCAAGAAAATATCATAAAATTGAAGCACACGTTGGTAAAGCTGAATATTATTTTAAAAAACTTGTTGAAATATTTAACGATACAACAGAAGAATATAGAGATATTTTTATACCAAAACCACCATGTTGGGAACAAAAATTAGGTTATTCTACTTATGCTGGCACAAAAAATCAAATAGATATGAAAGGCATGAAACAAGGGCTTTGGGTTGAAGTTTATGAAACTGGTTGTATTAAATATGAAATCAATTTTAAAGACGGAAAACCAGTTGGGCTTTATCGCAAATATTTTGAAAATGGAAATTTACAGGCTAAAATATATTTTGATGATAATAGTGAACGGGCAAGTGCTATACTTTACAACGAAAACGAACAAAAAGTAGCTATAGGTTACTATGTTGATAAACAAAAAGATAGTACTTGGCAATACTTTAAAAGAGATTCTATTCTTTTGAAAGAAGAAAATTATAAAAATGGAGTGTTAAATGGACGAGAAATTACTTTGTCGTTAAATAATTATCCGTTAGCTTTAGAAATAAAATATTGGAAAAACGGAAAACAAGATAGTATTTGGACCAGAAATTATTATTCCAATGGAGAAACTCAATTTTATTGTTATATGAGAAACGGCAAAAGGGAGGGTACATACACACATTATTTTCAGGATAAGTCAATTGAAATGCAAGGAATGTATAAAAAAGGGTTACGTGAAGGTTCTTGGAAGTTTTATGATTTAGAGAGAAGAGAGTTTTTTTATGTAAATTATTCAAAAGGAGTTGCAGAAAATCAAGAAGAACTAACAAAAAGACAAACAGAAATACTTAATCAAGATTTAAAAAATAGGAATAATATTAATGAACCCATTTTTAACGATTTTGAATAATAGTATTGAAATTAGGAATTAGGAATTGGTTTACACCTTAAAATTCAAATAATTATAAAAAACTTTTCCAAAGTTTAAAACTTTGGAAAAGTACTACAATGTGTAAATATTTGGCGTTTTTCACGAGTGTTAAGTTCAAGGTTTTTTTGAAATATTAGAATTAAAGTTTACTTTTGTAAATGAGCATTTTAATATTT
>JAOZTW010000657.1:0-1219 GCA_029938985.1 Bacteroidales bacterium
TTTAATATTTCAAAAGTAACGAAGAAATTGATACTCGTGAAAAATGCCAAAATAAATTAGTCAAAACATTGTTAGTAATTTTGAGGTCATTTGTTTATTTACAAAGCTTTTAGGCATATTAGAATAAGTATTTAACTTTTTCAACTGTATTTAATTTCTTACTACTAAGATTCAACAAACTATTAACCATTTAAACTTGTTCTTTTGAATTTTATCTTCTTCAAAAAAATAAGCAAATATTATTATATTTATTGAATTGGTAAAAATAAAAATAACATCGCTTAAATTGGTTAATTATTTATTTTAATATGCCTTAATTAAACTCGTTAGTGAAAATGAAATAATAAGTAACTCAAGAATACGTCGTTTTTTTGTTCTTTTAATAATTTAATAATGTGCAAATAGCGAGCTATTTAATGGCTTCTTAAATTTTAAAAAGGGCAAAATAAACAAGTAGGTTGGAGTTAATTATTTTTTTTCACTTAGGAGACAATTTTTATATTTTTTGCTTGTGGACCTTTACCATCTTCTATTATATCAAATTCAACATTTTGTCCTTCTTCTAAACTTACAAATCGTCCATTTTTTATAGGTAAGTCTGTATAATTAACAAATATATCACTTCCTTCAATTGTTTGAATATATCCTATTCCTTTGGTTGAATCAAACCATTTTACTATTCCTTTAATAGCTTGGTTTTTTACATAATCTTCGCGTTTGTACGGCATAATAAGTTAATTTATTTTGTAATAAAACTATTAATTTGTGTATAAGTAGTTAACCTATATAAACGTCAGTTTTTAAGGTCAATTTTAGCATTATGCTTCGTTGTAAAAGATTACTATATAAGCAATATGCAAATATTTTGCCTTGCTTAGTGAAAAAGAAAAAATAACTAACCCCAACCTATTTATTTATTTTGCCCTTTTAAAAATTTTAAAAATATCATTAAATAGCTCGCTATTTGCAGATTTGTTAAAATAATAAAAGAACAAAAAAACGGCGTATTCTGAAGTCATTTATTATTTCATTTTCACTTAATACAATAATAACTTCTTATAAAACTGTCGTTTATACATGATTACCTACTTATTTCACAAATGTAAATTTTTAATTCTAAAATTTGACAGCTGCTTATGGGCTTACAAATCTAATTGTTTCAATAATTGTTCTATAATAATATCTTTTTCTTTTAACTTTTTGTCGGTTTCTTTTAATT
>JAOZTW010000657.1:1319-3311 GCA_029938985.1 Bacteroidales bacterium
TTATGTCTTTTTCCTTTAGTTTTATGTCTTTTTCCTTTAGTTTTATGTCTTTTTCCTTTAGTTTTATGTCTTTTTCTTTTAATTTTTTTTGCTCCTCAGCTATTACATCTATAGCGTCTTCTTTTTGTCTTCGTTCTTTAATTGTTTGTTTTTTTTGTTCCGCTAATTGTTTTTCATGTAATGTTCCTATAACTTTTATTTTATCCTTATAATTTTCAATATCTTTTCTATATTCTCCAAACAAGTATTCGTCTAAAGCTTCGTAGAAAAATATTGCTGCCACTGGTATTTTAAGTTTAGTTATTTCTACACTTGTTATTATTTCGGTCTCAGTCCATTTCTTAGCAAGTAGATACACACCTTTTTTTTCTAAATAATATTGTTCTATTTCCCTTTTATCTGGTTCGATTATCCAGTATTCGGCTACATTATGTTTTGCATAATCTCTAAATTTAATTTCTCTATCTCTTTTTTGAGAACTTTTAGATACTATTTCTATTGCTAAATCTGGTGGCGGAAATTGACAGGTTTTATTATTAAAAGTATTTGATTTTTGTTTTGAAAAAAAACAAATATCTGGTTCAAAATCATTATCCGAATTTTTCATCTTAACCAATGCTTTTTCCGATGCCAACCAGCCGAGTTTATATTTATCAACATGTAGTTTTAGCATTGTGGTTAATGAGGTATTAGCATCTATATGTATTAAACTTGCAGGTGAATGCACAACTACTTTACCATCAATAAATTCTGCTTTGGTTTTTTCGGCTATTTCATTCAAAAAAACAGCATATTTTTGTTGTCTTATAGTTTCTTCGTATTCAAAACTCTTATTTTGAACAGATTTTAAAGTAGATTTTAAAGTAGTTTTAAATTCCATTTTCTAATTGTTTGTTGGTAAGTAATTACCTGTTTATTTTATTGGCTACCATATATTTGATAGAACTTTTGCTTTATTATTAAAATAAATAATAGACCGATTTAAATGTGGTTATTTTTGTTTTATATATGTCTTAGTGATTTCATCAAAAATTATAATGCTTATCTGAATTATAATTTATTTTTTCTAATTCTTGATTAAGCGATGTTCCTGTTGTTGTTACTTTTATTTCAGGATAATCTGATTGACTTGAGTAACTGAAGGAAATTTCACGTAAATACTCGAACATAGTTGGATCACCAACAGTATTTCCCGCATTGGTTTGATAAGTATCTGTATAAAATAACTTATTTAATTCAAGGTCATAAAGACGATAGGTAAACATTTCACCTCCTATTACTGCATTATCTGAAAAAGTTTTCTCATCAAATATAGTTTGAAAAGAAAAACCTGTGTAATAAATATAGTCTGATTTGTATGCTAATAATGTTGTATTCTCGTTTTCGATTATTGTAAATCTTCCTGTAAACCGACCATCTTCTCCCAGACTAATTATTTTTGATTTTTTTATATACTCCCATTCTGAATTATTGTTATAGACAGAGATTAGATAAACAGATGCACCTTGCGATTTTTCAGATTGAGGTCGTCTTTATTGTCTTCTACTTTACGAAGTTTAAAAACACATGGTTATAAGTCTTTTAAGCACCAAAGGTGCGGACTCTAAAGCCTTGCCTGTAAGGGCAAAGTAAATTATTTTGTTTTATATAGTAAGCACCAAAGGTGCGAAATAACTTACATTAGTGAATAGATTACGCACCTTTGGTGCTTTTACAAATAGATAATTCCTCTTGCCTTTAGGCAAGTCTATTGATTGTCACGCCTTTGGCGTTTACTTTAACTTCGTAAAGTAGAACTAAGTGAAAAAGAAAAAATAACTAACTTCAACTTAGTAATAATACTTAATTATCAAAATAATTGTTATACGAAAAAGACTTTACCAAGTCCTTTATTTTTTGCAACAAAAGATTATTACACACAAAATCATAACTTTTAGTACTTAGGCATATCAAAATAAATAATTAACCATTTAAACTTGTTCTTTTGAATTT
>JAOZTW010000086.1 GCA_029938985.1 Bacteroidales bacterium
ACCCAAAACACACCATATCAATGGCGCAGCCCGAACCCGATAAGTGTAATTGGGAATCGCTAGCGACACAATTACACTTATTGGTAACTTCTTTAAACTGAAATTTTATTTTTCTTAAAATTTTTGTTTCAAAGAAAATGTTATAACCTTTTTTTATTATCGTAAAATCAAATCAATGTTATTAAGAAGATTAGGAAATAAAAGTAAAATATCAATGAAAATTCAAGCATATTTTCCATCGCATATTGTTTACGTAGAGCCTTTTTTTGGTGCTGGTGGGATGCTATTTAATAAATCAAAAGTAAGATATAATATTGTAAATGATTTGGATAGCGAAGTTTTTAATTTATATCAAGTTGTGAAAAATAAACACAAAGAACTTAAAGAAGTATTTGATTTAATGCCTATCAGTTCAGACTTATTCAATTTTTTTAAAAAAAAAACAATGGATAATGATATTGACAAGGCTGTTCGCTTTCTTTTTCTTAGCAATTTTGGATATATGGGCAAACCCGCTACGATGAAATTAAATGGTGGGAATACTAAAAAATTGACTTCCGGAAATATTAAAAAAACATTTGATTTTATTTTTGATATTGAATTTTCTAATCTTGATTTTGAGAAGTTTTTAAATGCTATTCCATTTAAAGATAATAAAAACAGAGAAAACACATTTATTTACTGCGACCCTCCATATTTAGAAACTGGAAATAACTATGTAGCAGGATTTGAACAGGCAGATGTTGTAAGATTATTTGATGTTTTAGAGCAGTTGAAATGCAAGTTTGCTTATTCTGAATTTGACAATGATTTTATTATTTCAGAGGCTAAAAAACGGAATTTGAATATAAATATAATCGGGGAGCGGATTAATATGAAAAATAAAAGAACTGAAATCTTAATAACAAATTACAAAAATAATCCAACTTTGTTTTAGTTGCAGAGTTGGTTATAACGGCGACTGCTTTGATTTGGAAATTTTTATTTTCAAAAATTTATAAATACAAAGCAAATGTTATGCACTTTATTGTGTTTCATTTGCTTATCAAAATAGAATTTAATTAATAAACATTTAAAAATTATATTATGAATTTATACAAAATTATTATTCAGCATTTTTCTCCAAAAGATAGTGAAACTGCAATTGTAACTTTATTGCTTGCGAAAAACGATGAAGACGTTTACGAATGGATAAAATTAGAGCCAAAACTTGGTGAAAATACACTTTCCAATAGTTGGGCTGATACTGAGGCTGACAGTATTGAAGAAAATGAAACTTTTGACATATATAATGAAAATAATGATGTTATAGGAAATGAAACTTTTAAAGAAAAATTTATTAGGATTAAAGGCGAATTAAACGATGAAGATTTTGAAAATGCAGATGCTTATTATGGAAATACTATTTACGGTTGGGAACTGGTAAAAGAAAATCCAACTACTGATTTTTCAGAAATGAAAGAGCTTGGATTGGTTTACCATTGTGCATAACATGAGGCATAAATCAACTCCCGGAGTATCTAATATGACTTATCTTATTCCAAGTATTCAAGTTTTTTATCACAATTATAAAGAAAAAGACAAACGCAGAACTGAAATTTCTTTGCGGTTTTTAAATCTGAAATTATCGGCAAATTTCACTAACTACAAAATGATATGAGCAAAAAAACAAGACCAAAAATAAGATATTACGATAGCGAATTTTATCCAGACTTCTTTTATTACATGGGAATAATTACTCCCATGGATATTGCTCAAACACTGTTTGAAATGTATTATAATAAAAATAACTATAAAATACTATCATACAAAGTAACAGACATTTGCAATGGAAAAATAAGCGTAACAATAGAATTAGAAAAACTCCAAAACTTAAAAAGCTATGCAAAAAAATGAAACTTACAGGCACGTGCTAACAGGGCACATAGTAAAAATAACCGATGCAGGAGGCAGTTGGATACATTACAAAAATCTAACACTTGGCACGGAAAACAGCAAACCAAAATATGTTTTTAACCAATTTTATAAAAAAATAAAAAATGAAACGAAGCTTAACACAAAACAGGAGACTTTACCAACTATTCGGTAATCTGAATATAAAAAAAGATATGAAAGATAGCTTGGTAAGTCAGTTCACCAACGGAAGAACCAGCGCCAGTAGCGAAATGGAAGTGGAAGAATGTCAAAAGTTAATAAATACTCTATCGGCAATTGAACGTAACCAGCGAATATCAAGACCAACTGTTCCAACAAACAAGGGGGTATGCCCCCTTGCAAGAACAGACAATGAACAAAGACAACAAATGAGGACTCAGGTAATAAAGCTCATGCGAAGCATTGGAGTAATCGAAGGCAAATGGAATTCATCGATTCATCTAAAGACGATACAAACTTGGATAAAAAAAAGAATGGGCGGACTTGATAAAAACTTTAACAACTTAGATATTCCAGAACTAACAAAATTTATAACAATCCTGCAAACAATAAATCGCCGTTACAAAGAGCAAACAGAACAGCAGGCAAAACTCAATTAATTATGACACAAATTGAAACAGAAAGGATTTTTGACTGTAAAAAGAAGCGGTTAGAAATAAGGTATAAAAAAGGTGGTCGCAGTATTTTTAAAGGCAAATTATCTAGTTTAATGATGCAAAAATTTATTAGAGATTACGATAAAATTAAAACTCAAAAAAAACAACATTTAAAACCAATTAAAACCAAATTTATTATGACAAAAAATCCAATTGACATGAGCAGTAAAGAATTAGAGGTTTTACTGAAAAAAAAACAAGAGCAGGAAAAAAAGGAAAACGAAAAAAATAAAAAAAACTACGAAAAATACCGAGATGATTTCGTTAGTAGTGTAGTAGGCGATGCAATTAAATTACAAAAAGAATTAATAGCAAAAAAGACGAAGACAATAACCGCTATACTGGATTTTAAAGAGCGTGCAGAAAAATATTCAGATGTAAGTAGCAAAAGCAAAGGAGGATTTGGACTGCGGTCTGCCGATGGAACTAAGAAAATAGTTTACAACCGAAATGTAAAATCCGAATACGATGAGCGTGCCAAACAAGCGGAGGAATTAATAAAAGAATTTTTGATAGACAAAGTAAAGAAAAAAGACAAAGCTACTTTCGAACTTATTGTCTCTTTGATGCAAAAAAACAAAAAAGGAGAATATTCTACTTCGCTTGTTTCAAAACTTTTAAAGCACGAAAATGGATACAACGATGATCGTTGGTCCAAAGCAATGACGCTATTTAAAGAGAGCTACAACGAAGTAGAAATTAGCTATTCAATATCTTTTTATACAAAAGATGAACAAGGAAAAGACCAACATATTAATTTGAATTATAGCTCTTTGTGATTATGATATTAAACAGACTCGGTAAAAAAAACGGTAAAACTGCCAAAAAAATAATATCACTATTCCCAAATCACATTGTTTATGTAGAGCCGTTTTTTGGAGCAGGAGGCATGTTTTTTAGCAAGCCTATTGCAAAATATAACATTGTAAACGATAGCGATAAAGAAATTTTCAATCTTTACAATGTTATACTTAACTCAAAACAAGAACTTGCAGAACTTATTCTAATTACACCAGTAAGTTCTACGCTCCACGAATATTGGAAAAAGAACAAAGAAAAAGAGCCAGTAAAACAGGCGATGCGATTTTTGTTTTTGTCTAATTATGTAAGACCAACAACATCGGATTTGAATAGGGGAGTTTATATAAATGTCAAAAGCATAGCACTGGAGAAGTTGGAACAAACATATAAAGCACTTTTAACTATAAATATGCAATTGTTTTGCGAAGATTTTCGCAAAACAATTAGCAGAGTTTCTTTCAGAAAAACGAGCCCTTTGGAAAGAGTCAATACATTTTTCTATGCTGACCCGCCGTATTTAGGAACTGCAAATAATTACGAACATTCATTTAAACAGCAAGATACGGAGGATTTAATGAACGAGCTAATAGCCACAAAATGCAAATTTGCTATATCGGAATTTGACAGCAAAATAGTTGTGGAAATGGCAAAAGCGAAAAAATTAAACATTAATATAATTGGAGAACGCACCAATTTAAAGAACAGAAGAACCGAGATTTTAATAACAAATTACAGAACAAAAAAAACAACACAACAACTAATATTTAAAACAAAATAACAGATGAAACTAACAATATTAATAGCACTGCTTATAATATGTTTTATTGCTCTATTTTTTCTTATCAAAGAAGCAATAAGAAGTTATAAAAACGAAAAAAAAAACCATAACAACTCGGAAGAAGAAGCATGGAAAGGATTTGAGAACAAACTTAAAAAACGTATTCAAAAATGATAAATAAATACAAAATAAAAGTATTTGGATTGGTAGTAGAATTGGAATTTATGGCAGGCTCACTTAAATCTATAACATTCAAAGAGCCTGCCAATGATAGCAATGCAATGCGTTTGTTCGCCCAATTACACGGTACAGAGGCTGATATTATTAAACGAATAGAACAAATAGACAGCAAAGTTTTCAAAATAAAAAAAATTACACCGAAGCAAAAAATAGCGATATGGAAGGAAGTTTATAAAATTCATTTCGGGGAAAGTTACAAAGGATATTTTAGTGAAAATAAAATAAAAAATGTAAATTTTACGCAGGATTTAATTGTTGCATTTTTCAAATCAACTGAATGGTATGCCAAATCAAATAACATTAACCAATACGCAAACAACTACAATGATATCAAACAAAAGTATCTTGCTAAAGATAGCAAAGCACAAGAAGCTAACACAGGAGGAGCTGGACTTTTGGAGGAAATTAAAAAGAGAGGAAGCTAATTTAAGAATAGATAAAGAGCAATATTATATTTATGTAAATAAATTAATAGCAGAAGATAACAAGTCGCCGTCCACCGAAATAGAAAAAATAAATAAATTGCCAGTAAAAGTTATTGATAAAAATCAAAAAGTTGTTAATAACTGGCTCGCACACTTCAAAGGCGAAAGAAGAATAAGAAATAAAGTTATTAATTTTGAATACGCCCGTTCTTCTCCTTCAATATCAAAGCTTTTACTTACAGTAAGAGAGGACGTTATTCTAGCAATACTTAGCCTTCAAATTAAGGAATTTGTAATATATATGATGGTAAAAACATATCCTAACGACCAACAAATAGTAGATATAGCAGAATGGATAATAGAAGATTATTCTAAAATGAGTATCCGAGCTATCCAGCATTGTTTTTCAATAGTAAAACAAAACAAAGAGCCCTTTAATAATGTTATCTACAACAAAATAGATGTTGGTATGATAATGAATTTTCTGGGCGAATACAATAAATATGATTACGAAATAGGAAGCAGTAGTGCCGAAGCGAAAGCAGAATATGATGTTTTGAAAGCACAAAGCAGAAAGACTTCTACCGATAGTAAGTTAGCTGGATTAGGAAGTCGTTTTAATCAAATGAAAAAAGAACTTAAAAAATAACAATCATGGGACAATGTACAAAATGTGACAAGTATGCCGATTTATATACCGCAAATCATTCTTTTTACTATAAAAAACCGCAACTTTGCGAATCTTGTTTAATATTAATTGAGGGGAATTATACGAATGAAACAAAAGTTTGCATATACCATAACAAAGGGGAATTAGACTGTAGTTCTAATAATCATTTCCTTTGGATATCTGAATTTTCACGTTTTATTGATATTGGTATTTGCGAAAATCATGTAAAATCTGGCTTAAAATATTTTGAAGATATGCGAGAACAAAAATATAAAGAAATAGAAGAAGCTAACAAAAGAGAGAAAGAACGTAAAGCACTACTGGAACAAGTGCGAAGGAAGGCAACACTTTTTCAATTAAATTTAGTTTAAGGCATAAAAAAAGCCCAGCTATTTTACAATAACCGAGCAGAAGTAGAGAACTGCAAAGTTAAACAAATAATTGTAAAAAGATGGTGTATAAAGATAAAAATGTTTTAAAGAAGATATATTTTGTTAAGAAGTATTACAAAATAAATCAGAGGAGAGGTATCTCTGCTAAAAGAATTCACAAGAATATTGATTGGAGTATTCCAATGGCTTACAGAACTATGGATAGATATTTGTCTGCACTTGGAATAAAAAAAAAGATAGTAGCCCTCGGAATAATGCAGGAATGCGAAAGTTTTGCAAACGATAAAATAAGAACAACAGATAATCACTTTTTGTTCCTGGATAATTACACTATCCAGTGGAACGATAACAAAAAATAAAAAAAAATGAAAAAAACAACTATAGTTATTAGTAAAAATAAGGGAAGGGAGGAGCATAAATATGAAGCTCATTGGCAAGCTAAAAACGGACAAACTAAATATATTTACTCCTCGAATGATGCATACGATTTATTGGATGTACTCTTATCTGATTTAGAAGAAGAAATGGAGGAAAGTGAATAGCATAAAAAACAATTTAAAATAAATTTGGAATTAATAAAAAAAGACTTTGAATTAATCGCATTTGAAATGCGGAAATCTAAAGATAAGCGAGGTATATCTTATGTTTTGCTTCTCAAAAATGAGTATCTACAAAATCAGGCACTTATAGTATTAAGCGAAGCAATAAGTCTTGCTTCTGCTGATTTTGTGGAGCTTATAAGACTTTGATTATTCTTTGCTGTCCCTAAAAACAATAGTTTACCTTGGACTCTTCTTATTAACATAATAAATTGATTTATAAATTGTTATAAAATTTCTTGCCGTTCAAAATAAAAGTATCAAACGAACTGCTGATATAATACATTATATCAGCACGTTCGTCTTCTGCATTGCCTCCTGTGGTAAATAATAGTTTCAGTAAATTGTCATAAAATATATCGTTATCAATATTTATTAAAAATTCGTTAAGGCTTTTATTTTTGTAATAGACAGATTTTAATTTTTTAATATCATTTTCGTAAACAGTTCTGGAGACATTGGCAATTGCTTGTTTAATCATTTTTTGCCTATTTATATTGTCTCTATGATTTTGTTTAAAAATCCTGTTTATTTCATTTTTAATAATAGCTTTACTTTCGTTAAGTTTTGCCTGTATAATATTCTCGGCAGTCATTAAATTAACATTATTTGTTTCTTTGGCAATAAGCAGTTCCACAGCGTCGGAGAGTCTATCCAGAACTTTATAACTTGCTTCTTTTTTATCTTGCTCCGATTTTTCTTTATCCTGGTTGTTTTTTTTTTCTACTTTAAATTTTTTTTCACTAATATACTGTTTAATAAGTTGGTATCCAAAAAAAACTACAATACCAATAAGTGAAATCCAACTCGGATTTGCAAAAAAATCATTCATTCCTTCCATTTTATTTTAATTATAAATTAACGTTAAACATATTATTTGTTGGAGGCGGCGGAGTTGGTTCTTGTTCCTGTTCTACTGCCACTCCTTGCAGTTCTGTTTTTTCGTATCCTTTTACTGCCGTGTAGTCTCTAATAATTGTGCTAAAACTAATTGCATATTGAACAATATTAGTTCCTGCCTGTTCTGCCTGGACTGCTACACGGTTCATTCTTCCAAAATTTGCACTATGCCTGCCATGAAATGTTTTCTGTATATTATCCAAAATATCAAAAAAAGCAAGTGCTGTCGTTTGATTATACGAACCGCTATAACTCTCTGCCATAGTTTCGTAAGCTACATGGAAAGTAACGAAAGCGTTTATATCTTGTGCCAAAACACCGATACTTTCAATATTATCCGAATTTAACTCTATAAAAACAGAGGGCATTGGGAATGGAAACTCCATTTCAAATTCCTCCGTTTGGTTCGCCCACAAATCAATCCATTTCACTTCTGCAATGTTTGTATTAATAAGCTCGGCAAGTTCTTTGTATGTTTCTTTTAATAACATGTAGTTGTAAAGTTCAAAGTTGTAAAGTTCAAAGTTGTATTAATCTAATTAAAATGTGGTTTAAATCCGATTTTAATTTATCTTAAATCTTTAATTTTTCTTTTAATAAGTGTATCAATTTCTTGATTTAGCATTTCCGATTTTCCCATAAATTGTCTTTTTGGCATTTTAAATTTAAAAGCCGTTTTTTTTGTGAGTGCCATTTTTTTCCACTTCAAATCTTTCTTTTTCGATTTATAAAACATATACCAAAAGAATTTTCTACTCTCGGCAGTTATTGGAATTGTTACCCAACCGCCTTTGTTATGTATCTCTGCATATTTTACTTTAGTTGCATAACCAGCCGTAATTTTAATAACTCCACCTTTGGCAATTACTGTTCGTATGCTTTTTTTCAGTGCATTTGACTGTGTAAGTATTCCTTGCGATTTTTCGCCAAAAGTGTTTTGCTTGCCAGATTTTGTTTTTCGCCAAGGTTTTAAATATCTATCAGTGAAGCCTTGATTTTCAAAACTTCGCCTAAAATGTTTTACTGCACGGTTGCCTATTAATTTTGGTAAATCTTTATTTATTAGCTTAAAAACCTGTGTTTTTAATTTATTTAGGTCTGGAACTTGATTATTTGCCATTTTTGTTTTATCTTTGCATAAAATAAGTAGAGGTAATAGACTTTGTGCTATTTTACGTGGAAATGTTTACTCATTCTGGCCTAACCTACTTATTTTTTTCATTTATATTTCTTAATCAAAATTCCTTTCCTAAACGCTGAATCATCGGTAAAATTGAAAAATGTATTTATATTTATTAGTTTATCCTTTTCAATTTCCACAATAATTATTACTGGTTCTTCTTTATAAAATTTGATATAATTATAAGTATATCTTGTTTCTTTTGTTTTCACTAACCAAACTTCGTCTGGATTTTTCAAAATATCATCAATAGAATTTACATATTTATATCGCTCCTTATATTTAGTTTTTTCTGATAAATGACTATCTATTGTTTTTTTGAAGATTTGTATTGGTCTATTATTGTAATCATTATAAACAATATCGCCATTTTCGTTTTTCTTTTTATCCATGAACTTTTTAGCATCAGAATTATTTTTTAAGTCTGTTTTTATTTCAGGAAGTTTTGATTTATCAATGTTTTCCCACAACATATCTTTATATTTATCTTCGCCATACATCGCTTTTATTCCGAGTTTGCTATCATCAAATTTTTTGATATACATTTGACTTTCTGTAAATGCTGTTGCTATTTCTGCACGGTTTTTATCAAATCCAGTTTTTTGCATTTGTTCCAGTGCCGTAGTTCCTTTTTCATCCACCAGAACTGTTGCAAGAACATTTCGAGCGTCCTGTTCTGTTTTTACTTTGTATCCTTTTGGCAGTTCGTGTTCCTCCATTTTTTCAAAATCGCATCTACACTTCCAAGCGTTTGGTGATTGCACACTTCCCATTTTACCAGCCAAAAAAATCATGTTATGCAGTTTTTTATGAGCATCGCTTACCTTGTTGTCGCCAACAGTTTTATATTGCCAATAAGGAAATAAATCCACGTCCTCCATTGCCTCCCAATATTGACTTGCCGATATCCCAGTTGCCAAAGCGTTATCGTATTCAGTTTTAAGCCAAGTATGATTAAAATCTGTAAAAAGTTTTTTTGTTTTTTGTTTAAAGTCGTTGTAGCTTTCGCTTTCTCTAACAAATTTATTTAGTTCCACAATCCCCGCTGTAGTTTTTGCAGCCGAAAATCTGAAAATATTCGCCTCAAGCATTGTATTAACAGTATGGTTGTAATGATTGTATTCTTCATTTTCAACGCTTTTGCCAAATGTTTTTTTTATGGCAGGCAAATAACTATTAGCCAACTTATCAAAATAATTGTAACCAAAACTACCTATTTTACCATCGTAAACCTCTTTTGCCAACTTGTTGGCAATGGTTGTTATAGCATCGTTTGTTATTGTATATCCTGTATTTTTATCTGTTTTTGGATAAAAAGGCATATTTACTATAAAATTAGCTTTTTTTTTTACATTTTCTACTGGCAATGAGGCCTGCTCCATTGTTTGTATTTCTTCCACTGGAACACCAGTTTTTTCAATCACATATTCGGTAGGCACTTTGTAATTTAAGTTTAATTTATTAATAATATCAACATGCTCATTTATACTAAGTTCCCTTGTCTCGTCCCATTCAAAATTAAAGTCATCTTTTATATAGCCGTGCAAAATAAGACGAGGAATAAGCTCATTATTAATAACATATTTAATAAAAGTTTTATCTGATTCGTGCCTATCCTGTGCAACTGCTCGCATAACTTGCAAACTACCATAAGTTCCACTTTCTCCATGTTCTGTTGTTGCAGTCTGTCCCAAAATCAGTTTAGAAGTCTCTTTGTTTAATCTATCAATCAAGCCTTCAAAAGTTGCAACAGCACTTCCTGCATTAGCTTCAAGGAACTCTAATTTTTCACCTTCTCTAAGAACGGCCCAGCCTGCCGAACCGAGATTTTTCATTATTTCGCCAAGTTGGTCTGTTCTTCTGTCATCGTAGCTTGGAGTTGTAACGTGCCTGAATGGAATACCAAATTTTTCGTTGTATTCGCTCCAGCTTGCCATTGCATATTTTTTAGCCAAAATTATTGGAGTTGCTTTCATTAACAAACCAAGATTATATTTGTCTCCAACACCAATATAATACGGTTGTAGATTGTCAATATAACTTGTACCAAAATCGTCGTAAACTTCTTTTTTTACATAAGAAAATTCGGGAGTTACATGTCTACGACTTATTATTTTTACGTTTGGAAATTCTGTAAAAAAGTCGTTTAGTTCTGTAAGAGAATATCCATAAAAAACACTTTCGGCTGCATATTTAAGAAATCCGTTAAACCATTTGCTTTCAAATAATTTAGTAATTTCTCTATCTGTTTCGCCAGTTTTGGCATTCACTATTTTAAACTTAGACCTTAAAATTAGCAATATTCTACTTTCTACAATACTGGATAAATGGCTGTCTATCATAATACTATCATAAATATCATAAAGTAGCACACGGTTTGGATTTTCTAAATTCCACGCCATATTAAGTGCATCTTTCCAGTTTTTTAGTGCCATTGCTTGCAGACTTTTTTGCACAGGAATAATTCCTGAGCTTAATTTTTCTTTCGGTTCTGCTGTGTTGATAATAGGTATTTCTTTTACAACTAAGTTATCGTTCATAATTGACAATTTGGAATTTGTTTAATAAATATGGTCTATTTGTGGACTACTACCCCATGGAATATATTCTTCGCCTTCTTCTAAAAAAGGTAAGTCAGGAGGACTCTCTTCTCCTTTTTTGAGCATTTCAAAATAGTCTATTGCTTCTTCATAAGCATCTTTGCGTAGTTCTGGGATTTTGCGAGGGTTAATTCGCCCGTGCAGTAAAAACAAAGTAATATCTACACAATAGCTAACAACAAGTAGCGGTCTGGGGTCGTTCATGTGCCAAGCGGTAGATGTTTCGTTTGGTTCGCTTCCTGTATTGTTTTCTACGACAATATATATTATTTGATTGTGGTAGATAAACTCTCCTTCGTTGTATTGTTTTGATGCAATCCATTGTGTTATTGGCACAAATATTTTATCTGTATCGTAGCGGTCTGCAATTTTGCTTTTTATTTTTTGTATAGCAACCGCCTCCGATATTTTAATATATTTTTGCAATTCTGTTTCGCTTTCTGCAAATTGTAATAATAAATCTGCACGTATAGCTGTGTTAATATCTTCTGTTGTAAGAAATTTATATATCATTACCAAACTCTTTTTTTATGATTGTTTTTGCCAATAACTGGCAATTTATTGTTATTAGAAAATTTGTCTTGTCCTAAAATAAGTTTACAAAATAATTCATAAAACGTAAACTTAA
>JAOZTW010000087.1 GCA_029938985.1 Bacteroidales bacterium
CGCCTATTCACCTATCTGCAACTGAAGTTGCAGTAACGGAGCAGATAAATATGCAGCTACAGCAATGCACTATTGACATATAGTTGGGCAAAAAAATGTACTATTATTAAAATCTAAAATTTCCCATTCAGTTATGAAACTGGTTACTAAAACAAGTCTAAATTTTTTCTCAGCTGCAGTATTTATGTTTTTGGGCGGTAGTATTTTGTTCTATTTTATTATTAGAACCACCATAAACAATAATTTGAACGAAGAATTACTTTCTGTTAAAAATCAATATTCAAAAGAGTTAAACTATTATCATTCTTTGCCTTCCAAGCCCGACTTGAATGTGTTAAAATCTATTATCTCGCCCTTAAAAGCTGGACAGGATATTGAAGACCAATATTCGGATACCATTTTTTATAACAATATAGATGGTAATTATTATTTGTATCGTCAATTAAAATTTTCTATTTACATACAAGACAAATTATTTTTAATTCAATTGTTTAAACCTCAAAACAATTCCGATAAACTGATTGCAGACTTGGCAATATTTATGGCAGTGGCAGCAATAATATTTATGATAAGTCTTTATTTGTTAAACAGATATACAATAAAAAAATCGTGGTTTACTTTTTATAAAACAATTGATAAAATAAAGAGTTTTGATATGAACAAAGGCGATAAACTTGTTTTTGATAATGCCGAAATAATTGAATTTCAGCAATTGAATGATGTAATTAGCGATATGACAAATAAAATAAATCAGGACTTTGAAAACCTGAAAGAATACACAGAGAATACATCGCACGAAATTCAAACTCCATTGGCTATAATTAACTCTAAGGCAGAGCTTTTGTTGCAATCCGAGAACTTAACAGAGCATCAATTAGGACAAATTTCTACAATTTACGAAGCTTCAAATAGACTTTCTAAACTAAATGAATCGTTAATTTATCTTGCCAAGTTAGACAAAAGGCAATTTGTGGAGCTGTCTGATGTAAATATTGGAGAAATTGTTAATCGTAATGTTCAGTTTTTTTCTGATTATATAAATGCAAAAAATATTAGCTTGAGTAAACAGGTTGACAATAACGTGATTATCAAACTGAACAAAGAATTGACAGATACTTTAATTCAGAATTTATTGAAAAATGCAATAAAACACAATATTAAAAATGGGAGTATTGATATTGAACTAAATAAGAAGCATTTTAAAATCAGTAATACAGGTTATTATAAAGCCGAAAATACAGAACATTTTTTTAAAAGATATAAAAAATCTAATCCCTACACTAAATCTCCAGGAATAGGTTTGTCTATAGTAAAACGAATTTGTGAAATTTTTTCAATGAAAATTGAATATAAAGCAATTGAAAAACAACACATAATAACTGTAAATTTTAACTTAATAAAATGAAAATACGAATAACAAAAGAATTTAATTTTGAGATGGCTCATGTATTATGGAATTATGACGGAAAATGCAAAAATATTCATGGTCATTCCTACAAACTATTTGTTACAGTGCGAGCAATTCCTATTAGTGAAAGCAACAATGCAAAAGATGGAATGGTAATGGATTTTGGAGAATTGAAAAAAATAGTTAATTCTAAAATAATTGAAACTCACGATCATGCAATTGCAATAAATAATAATTCGCCTCACAAAAATTTATTTAATAGTGAACATAGTTTTGAACTTATTGAGTACAAAAATTATCAACCAACTTGCGAAAACATGGTTGTTGAATTTGTAAATATTCTAAAAAAAGAACTTCCAGAAAAAGTAGAATTAGTAAATTTAAAACTCTACGAAACAGCAACTTCGCATGCCGAATGGAGAGTAGAGGATAATATTTAAGGACTCATATAAATAATCAAGGTTTACTGTAGTTGCAACTTTAGTTGCAATTATGGGCTTTGCTCTGAGTAAAAAGATATTAAAGTAAAGCCACATAACTGCAACTAAAGTTGCAACTACAAGCTTTACAATAGAAGACCTTGTTTGTCTATATAACCCTATTTTATTTCTATTGTTTCTCCCAAAAACTTTGGTTTTTTTCCAAAAACTAAGTCCAAAACCATTTTTACTCGTGCCATTAATTCTCTTATTAAAACAGGGTAACCATAACTGACACTTACATTTTTGGCATTAAATCCAACAGCTTTCATGCCTTTACTTTTGGCAATAAAAATAGCTCTTTCGTTATGAAATTTTTGAGAAATCACAGTTATGCTGTCTTGATCAAAAATTTCTTTACTTCTAACTACCGAGTCCAAAGTTCTAAAACCTGCATAATCAAGAAAAATTTTAGAGGCAGGCACACCTCCACTTATTAAATCGTTCTTTATGGTAGTTGGTTCATCGTAACTTGTTCTGCCATTATCTCCACTTACCAATATAAAATCTATTTTTCCAGATTTGAATAATTCTAAAGCAGCATCTATGCGATATTTGTAATACCAATTGATGTGTCCATTGGGTAAAATTTTTGAAGCACCAAGTAACAAACCTACATTATTATGTGGTATTTCGCTGGTTGAATTATAAATATGTTTTTTTGTTGTACCCACAACCAACAGATTAACTGCGACTACACCCAAAACAACAAGTACAACAAACAGAACACCTAATTTGATAACACTAAACAAGTATTTGAAAATTTTATGATTTAAAATATTTTTATTTTTCATAAGTTTTTGGTAGTGTAAATTAATGGAGACTTAAGTGTTTTTTAACTTTTCGGCTATCCACGTAAGGTTGGACAAAGATGATTATCAACGACTTTTTGTGGCAAGTGTGGACGCTTGCCACATAGTCATTTATGCGTAAAGCGTCCACGCTTTACACGAATTTTTTTGTCCAACTTTACGTGGGTAGCCTAAAATTAAAAATACAAAGAAATAGATAAAATAACGAAATAAAAAATTATTTATTAAATAAAATTATATTACAAATAAATGGAAATCTCAATGTCCAGTTACTGTTGTGTACGTTGTCACAAAGTCTTTTAACCGTTATTATTAAAGCTCAATTTTGAGGTCAGGTCTTAGTGAAAATGAAAAAATAAAAAAGTACCCATACAAAAGTTTTTACACAATTGTTTTTTTAATCAGTTGGTTTATAATCAAATAATTGTATCATTGAACCATTGAACCATTGAATAATTGTATCATTCCTTAACACAAAGATAAGCTTTTTTTTTGTTCTTGTAATAATTAAAAAATCTATAAATAGCGAGCTATTAAAAGACTTTTTTAAAAGGGCAAAAAAACCAAGTAGGTTGGAGTTAGTTATTTTTCATTTTCACTTTTTACATATCTAATTGTCTGTTTATTTTGGTTGTTTGTAGGTCAATAGTTGTATTCTGTAGTATAATAATAATTTTTATATTAATTTTTATAACTTAGTCAAAAATATTTTATTACTTTTTTATTTACAAATTTAAAATTTTTACACTATGAAAAAATTAAGTTTATGTATTTTTACATTAATTATTTCTATTTCTTTGTTTGCACAAGATACGGAATATAAATTTACGGATGAGATTAGACTTGGAACTACCTGTGTTAAAGATCAATACGCCTCTGGTACTTGTTGGTCGTTTTCTACACTTTCGTTTTTTGAGTCCGAAATTGAAAGAAAAGGGGTGAAAGATGTGCCAGATTTATCTGAAATGTTTATTGTAAGGCATTGTTATGCAGATAAAGCAGAAAGATACGTACGTTTGCATGGAGAATTAAATTTTGGAGCAGGAGGTGGTTTTATAGATATCCCTTATGTTACAAAAAAATATGGATTGGTGCCAGAAGAAGCATATACAGGATTGGAATACGGTACAGATAATCATATACATGGAGAATTAGATGCTGTTTTAAAGGCTTATGTTGATGCTGTTATAAAAAACAAAAATAAAAAATTATCTACAGCTTGGCTTGATGGCTTAAATGGTATTTTAGATGCGTATTTGGGAGAATATCCTACAACTTTTGATTACAAAGGAAAAGAATATACTCCTCGCACTTTTGCTGATGAAGTTACAACACTTAATCCAGATGATTATATTAGCTTAACATCTTATTCGCACCACGATTTTTACTCTCCTTTTGCAATAGAGGTACAAGACAATTGGTTGTGGGCAAGTTCATACAATCTTCCTTTAGATGAATTTATTCAAGTTTTTGACTATGCCTTAGAGAATGGTTATACCATAGCTTGGGGAGCCGATGTGAGCGAAGAGTTTTTTTCTTACAGAGCAGGAGTAGCAGTTGTGCCAGACTTTAATATTAAAGAAATGTCGGATACTGAAAGAAGTAAATGGGAAAAAGGGACAAAACAAGAAAAGTATAACTTAAACAAACCAGGAAAAGAAAAAGTTATTACTCAAGAAATGCGTCAAGAAGATTATGATAACTATAAAACAACAGACGACCATGGAATGCAAATTGTGGGCAAAGCCAAAGACCAAAACGGAACAAAATATTATATTGTAAAAAATTCTTGGAATACAAGTAATTTATATAAAGGATATTTTTATGCTTCGGAAGCTTATGTAATGTTCAAAACTATGAATATTTTAATTCATAAAGATGGTGTGCCAAAAAAACTAAAGAAAAAATTAGGTATTAAGTAAAAAAGAAAAAATAACTAACCTCAAAATTGAGTTTTAATAAAAACGGATAAAAGACTTTGTGTTAACGTACACTACAATAACTGGACATTGAGATTTCCATTTATTTGTAATATAATATAATTTTATTTAATAAATATTTTTTTATTTCGTTATTTTATATATTTCTTTGTATTTTTAATTTTATATACAAAACTATATAATATGTCACAAAATACCACTAATATTAAAACAAACAAAGAAGCACTTGGTTCTGGTTTGTTTATGCAGAGAAGCTACATTTGTTGAGTTATGGAGAAATGGCGGTTTTCTTTTTCGTAAAGAACTGGATACACGTGAGAACAGCACACTATAAGTAAAATACAATATTCACTTGAGGATATAAAATTACTTTCGCCTCTTAGTATTGAGCCAGAAAATACACCTTATGAATCGTTGGTAGAAAAAGCATAATAATCGTTATGCTGGTGTGTTTGCACTTGAAATATTATTAGTAAGCGAATTTAGTTGATTCAATTGGACAATTGGTTTGTTTGGTGATGCTTACAAGATTTGGGCGTTTTTCATAAGTGTAAAGTACAAGGCATTTTTATTTTTTAAATACCGCAGTTTACTTATTGTAAATGAGGATTTTAAAATAATGAAAATAACATAGTAATTTGCATTTATGAAAAATGCCAAAATTTTTCAAATTTTTTCTTTAATGTCTGCAAGAGAAGCTTCCGAGTTTGCCAGGTATTTGGTCTATGTTTTATCAAGCTTCCAAAAAAAAACTTTCTGATATTTTGATAGATCAATTTTTCAAATGGCAAGTAAGTGTAGGCAAGGTAAATAGCCGTTTTTAGTTTACAGACGGTCATGTTTTACCTTACACAGGAAAAGAAAAAATGCACAAAATTTTTAATACCAAGAAACGCGAGGTAAAACCAGGTAGTATAAGTTTTGTAAGCTGTGATTTTACAGAACGAACTACTGCTTTGGCTTTTTCGGGAGCAACCGATTTGTCGCAAGAGGATTGTATTTTAGGTATTCTTAACAGATGGGGAGCTAGTGAAAATACATTTAAACATCTTGGAAGTCGTCAGTCACAGGCATATCGTCCTGGTTTTAAACTTAAAGAGAGCAAAAATCAAATAATTATAAATCCAGAAATAAAAAAAATAGATAAAGAAATAAAACAACAGGATAAAAAATATACAAAACAATGTAAAGTTCTTACTACTAAAGAAAAAATTATAAATAAATCGGGAAAAGAACGAAAGAATGGAGCTTATAGTATTCTAAAATAAAAAATCTATTACAGAAAAAACAAGAGCTTAAACAACAAAAAGCAGAGTTACCTGAAAAAATTGATATTACAGAACTTACTGATTATAAAAAATTCAAAACTAATGACAATGAAGGTAAAAATTTATTTGATTTTGTTAATTCAATAAGTTGGAACGCACGTAAAAAGGGAGTAGAAATATTGAACAACATATATATCCACATAAAAATGACTCTGTAGATTTATTTTATACAATAATAAACTCAGCAGGAACAGTAGAAATAAATGAAAAAATAATAAAAGTGATTTTAGAACCACTTGAACAAGCATCAAGAAGAAATGCTCAAATAGATTTTTGTAAAAAATTAACACAAATGGGGGCAAAAACTACTACAGGAAAAAAAATGATTATACAAGTAAAATAAATAGAAAATTAAATGTCCAATTTATATGGGTACTTAGTTAGCGATTTAATGATATTTTTAAAAGGACAAAACAAACAAGTAGATTGGGGTACGTTATTTTTTCTTTTTCACTAAAGTACAGAAGTAAAAAAACTCTTGAAAAAATATTTTTTAAGAGTTTTTTATTTGTTAATAATCATTTAATTTGCTATATTTTAACAAAATAAATAATTCTCAAAATTGTCTTTTTCTAATTTTTGATAGGAAAATCTGGATGTTCTTTTATTTGGTCTGGATAATTTTTTATTTGTTCTAAAACAATTTCAATTGCTTTTTCCAATTGAGCATCTTTTCCTTGAAAAACTTCAGCAGGATTGTTGTCAATTTCAATATGTGGGTCCACTCCATAACCTTCAATAATCCATTTACTTCCATCTTTGGCATAAGTTCCAAATTCTGGTTTGTGCAACGTGCCACCATCTACAAACGGTAACGAACCTCTTATTCCTGTAACTCCTCCCCAAGTTCTTTTACCTATTAACGTACCGAGTTCTAATTGTTTAAATTTATATGGAAATAAATCTCCATCAGATGCCGAATATTCGTTAATTAAAAGTACTTTGGGTCCTACCACAGTATTGGTTGGTGTTGGTCCTCGCTTTTTCACGTTTCGTAACATTCGTTGTAGGGTCAGCTCTCTTTTTAGTCGTTCAATTATCATTGGAGAAACATTTCCTCCACCGTTTCCTCTATCATCTATAATTAAACCTTTTTTTGATACTTGTGGATAATAATATCTTGCAAATTGATTTAATCCATCAACTCCCATATCTGGTATGTGGAGGTAACCAATCTGACCACCAGTTGCTTCATTCACTTTTTTGAGGTTCGCTTCCACCCAATTGAAATAATAAAGCGAAGCCTCTTCTTTTAACGGAATAACAATTATTTTGCGACCACCTGTTTTGCTTGCTTTTGAGTTTACCGTTAGTTCAACCTGTTGTCCAGCAGTACCTATCAATAGTTCGTAAATATTTGCTACTTCGTTTGTATTTATACCATTTATTGCAATAATATAGTCATTTACCGACACATTTACTCCTATCTCTGTTAAGGGAGAACGTAGGTCTTTCGACCAATTAGCTCCTTCTAAAATATTATCAATTTTGAAAAAACCACTTTTTTTATCTTTAGAGAAAGTAGCACCAAGCAGTCCCATATTAATTTTTTCAATTTTAGGTCTTTCACCACCACCAACATAAGCATGTCCTATGTTTAACTCTGCTATCATTTCTCCCATAAGGTATGTTAAATCGTTACGATGTTTAACATAAGGTAACAAAACAGCATATTTTGCATGAATACTATCCCAATTAACTCCGTGCATATTAGGGTCGTAGAAAAAATCACGCATTTGTCGCCATGTTTCATCGTATATCTGCTTCCATTCTTGTTGGTAGTTTACAAACACTTTTAAACCTGAAAAATCTATTGCTTTTTTTAATGAAACTTCTGAATTAGGCAACTCAACCACATAATATTTACTGCCTTTACGAACAAGCATTTTTTTTGTATTTGATGAGATTGAAAACCTTAAGTTTTTTCCAAATTGTGTTTTTTTATTTTCTAATAAATCATAATAATAATTTGTTACATTGCCAGCTCCATTAGTAGTATGATTATAATATATTTTATTATCAACAGCACAAATATTCCAATAATATCCAGGGTTTACAGGTAGTGAAACTATCCTATTTTTTATACCATCAATATCAATTTTTTTGTTAAATGTTTTAGAAGTATCAATTGTAACATTTACTTCATCATTTTTTGGAGCAAACGGCGAAGGAGTATCTTTTAATAAAGTTATCAAATATATTTTCCCCATATTTTTATAGGCATGATTCCATTCAGAATCACTATATGTTGGATTGTAATCTCGGTCAGAAACAAAAAGTAAATATTTGCCATCGTTGCTAAAAGATGGTTCGTAAGAGGCATACCAACCGTCTGTTACTTCGTGTTTTTGTTTTGTTTCAAGGTTGTATAAATATATTTGATTTTTCTTACCATAGTTTTCGGCAGCGTAAGTAATCCAATTACTACTTGGCGACCAAGCAAAATTTCTTATCTCCCAATAATTTGCCTTATCTACTTCTATTACTTTTTTTGTTTCTATATTTACATATCTAAGTCTAAGCATTTTATCGCACCACAATATTTTTTTGCTATCAGGCGACCATTTAAAATTAAATTTATAAGTATCGGCATTTTTTGTAATTTTAATAGCTTCTTCTGAACCGTCTTGTTTTTGAATATATATTTCAAATTCTCCTGATTTATCCGAAATATAAGCAAGATTTTTTCCATCAGGCGACCATTGTATATTTCTTTCGTGAACTCCGCTTGTTTTGGTAATATTGCGAGTAACACCATGTTTTGTAGGAACAGTAAAAACATCGCCTCTTGCACCTACTGCAACTCGTTTACCATCAGGCGAAATTACGGTATAGCGAATTTTTTTACTAACCTCAACCATTCTATTTCTTGCATTAGGAAAGTCGCTATTAATTGTAATTTTTAATTTAATTGTTGCATCATTTTTTATATCAAAAAAATAAAGACAGCCTGCGTTTTCATAAATAATTTTATCACCACCTATTGAAGGAAATTTTATATCATAATTTTTATAATTAGATTCTTTTTCTACCTCATCTGTTTTGGTATTATAGGAGAACAAATTCATTGTTTTATCTCGGTCTGAAACAAAAAATATTTTGTCCCCACTCCACATTGGAAAAATATCTTGAGCATCATTTTCAAATACCTTAATTGCTTTTTTACTTTCAAAATCGTAAACCCAAATATCGGCGGCCATTCCTCCAGTGTAATACTTCCATGTTCTAAATTCTCTGAAAATTTTATTAAATGTTAAAAACTTTCCATCGGGAGAAAAGCTACAAAAACCTCCATCTTTAATAGGTCCTTCTTTAGCCATTCCGCCAGTTGCAGACACCGAAAAAAGTTGACCACGAAAAGAGTTGTAAGAATACCTTCTTGACCTAAAAATAATATTTTTACTATCAGGCGACCATGCCATTACAATATTATTTGGTCCCATTCTATCTGCCACATCATCTCTACTAAGTGTGGCTGTGTAAGTCAATCGCTTTGGTACTCCACCTTCTACTGGCATTACATACACTTCTGTATTACCGTCATACTGAGCCGAAAAAGCTATTTGTTTACCATCTGGCGAAATTTTAGCAAACATCTCAAAACCGTTATGACTTGTTAGCTGCTTTGCCTCACCACCATTAACTCCCACAGAATATATATCTCCTGCATAAGTAAATACTACTTTTTCCCCCATAATATGTGGAAACCTAAGTAATTTTGTTTCCTCCTGCGAAAATACCTGTAAAAAAGCAAATGTAAAAAATAAAAGCAATAATAATTTAAAACGTTTCATAATGAAAAAATTTGGATTTATAAAATAGTGTAAAAATGAAATAATAAATTTACTAAATGTATCAAAAATTTTCATTTCATGAATTTCATTTATGAAAATTTTAAACACTTCTTAAATGTAACTTTACAATTTTAATACCGAACTTGGAAAAAATTTAATAATTCTATATATTTTGATTTTTTTGCAATAATAATTTCCAAAGATAAAATAATTTTCTTATAAAACTAAAAAATTTAGCATAACAATTTTATATAAAATTATAAGACATTATGTAGTAAAAGACAATTAGAAATCGTCAATTATTTGTTTTAAGTACCCATACAAAAGTTTTTACACATTTGTATTTCTTTATTCTATTGGTTTATAATTATTTAATTGCATCATTGAACCTTTGAATAATTGTAACATTCCTTAATATGCCTAAATGAAACATAAGTACCCATACAAAAGTTTTTACACATTTGTATTTTTTTAATCCATTGGTTTGTAATCATATAATTGTATCATTGAATAATTGTATCATTCCTTACATAGTTATTTTTTCTTTTTCACTAATTCTACTTTTAACTTTTTTTTGTTTTTAACAATTCAATATCAAGATATTCGGCATGTTTATTGAGGGAGGTAAAAGCAAAAAGAACAAGTTTAAATCGTTAATTATTTGTTTTAATATGCCTAGTTAAAATATTATCAACATCTTCTTAATTAGAGCTTTAAGGAACATTTTTATTTACACATGATAAAAAATAAAACTAAAATTATATTGTTAATTATTTTTTTAATTTCAGCCTGCAAATTTACTGGAGATAATAATAATTTAAAAATAAACCTTGATAGCATAGATAGCATTAAGGCGGTGGTAATGAAAGACAACTTGCCCTATGAAGAAGATTTATCTTACCAAGACACTTTTTACTACTCACAGCAAGTAACTATTCTCGACTCTTTTGAATTGGAAGAATGGGATATAGCCAAAAATCCACAAGGGGCTTATAATCAAATTAAAAATACTGTTAAAACAAAAAAACAAGAATTTTCGTTAGCCTACGCAAATGCAAATGATAGCACCAAAGAAATAATTATTAAACAGGCTAAAAACTATATTTACGAAACTTTACTAAACAAAATTATTCCACATTGGTACGGAATGCCTTGGAACATGTCGGGATATTCTGCTATTCCACAAGAGGGAACGGTGGGCTGTAGTTATTTTGTATCTAATACATTACTACATGCAGGTTTTAATCTTAACAGATACCGAATTGCACAAGCCGACGCAACAACAATAGCTCGTAGCATTCAAACAGATAATAATTTAATAGAATTATATAACAAAACACCAGACGACCTTATAAAATATGTGAAAAATAATCTTAAAGAGGGTTTGTATATTGTAGGTTTAGAATGTCATGTTGGCTATATCTTGTATCGTAAAAATGAAGTTTTTTTTATTCATTCCAATTATTTTTTTCCTGTTGAAATAGTAATTGAAAAAGCCATTGATTCGCCAGCTCTCGTTTCTTCAATTTATGTTATTGGTAAAATAACAACAAACAAACAAACTATAATCAAATGGTTGACAAATAGCAAATTTAAAGTACTTAGTTTGTAGTTAAATATACACTAAGGAATGATACAATTATTCAAAGGTTCAATGATGTAATTATGTGCTTATATATCAATAGATTAAATAAATATAAATATGTGAAATTTTTGTATAACTACTTATTATTAAATATAGGGTACTCCTAAAAACCCAAAACTCAGCGTTGTACAAAATTATTAGAACACAAATTTACAGGAGAAAACACAAATTTTAAGAATTTTGAAAACCTTGATTTTTGAGTTTTTTGGAGTACCCTTTATTGAATTGTTAAAAACAAAAATAAGCTCGTTTAAATTTGTTAATTATTTATTTTAATATACCTTACTGAAAAGTTAGGAAAACTTTTTACCAGAACATTAAAGCATTGATTAATTGCTTTTTAATAAAAT
>JAOZTW010000658.1 GCA_029938985.1 Bacteroidales bacterium
GGTGAACTAACAGAAGATAGTGTAAAAATATGTAGGGGGGGGGGATTTAACTCTGACGACGAAGAGTGCTCTGTATCATATCGTTCGTCTAATGATATAGATGAAACAAATAAAAATCTTGGTTTCAGATTAGCTTATTATAAACAATAAATTTCTTATTTATAAATCATTTAAACTTAAAAACATGAAAAATTATATTAAAACAATTAGTATTATTATTTTTTTATTTAGCTTACTTAATACAAGTTATGCACAAGATGTTAAAAAAACAGCAGAAGACAGTTTTAAAAAGTATTTATCAAAAATAAATAGTGGAAGCAGTCAAGACAGAAGTATCAATAAATTAGTCAAAGGTAAAGATAAAGTGATATTTAATAATTTGAAAGAAAATAGTTCTGTCAAGAACAAAAAAACAGATTATACAAAGGAACTAAAAAAATTTGAAACCGTGAAATTTGTTGCTACTAAAATCTTGCACACAACAACAGATACAATAGCAATTAAAAATAAAAAAACTTCAGCAACTGCAAAAACTACCTGTAAAATGAAATTTGAAGGAACAACACAAGAAAAAAGAAACGGGCCTATAAAAGAAATTTCAACCAATTACAAATTGGATATTAATTGGAATTTTGTATATACCTATAAAGATAAACAACATACAAAATTGAAAGAAACAGAAACAGATGCAAAAATCATATCAATAACAGGTTCACCTATTGTGAAATATAAAAAGGAGGACGCAAAAAAGCATATAACTATCTATTATGGTCCTAATGGTATTATGAAAACTAAAGGTGGTTTTTTTGCAATTACTACTAAAAACATTCATAATGAATTAATTACCACAGAAAATGAACAAACAAATGTAGATAATGTTGTAAGCTCTGTTAAAGGTAATAAGTTCTCTGATGTTAAAATTACTAATATAAAACAAAATAAAGAAAATGAAACAGTAAGCTTAACAGTAACACGTAAAATGATAAAAGCAGATGAATCTGGTAATACATTAACCCAGGAATTTACAATTTCTTATGCCAACGAAGACGCTTATAAGATAACTGCTATTGAATTTATTAGTGGCACAGAAATAGCAAAACCAGAACCAGAAGTTGTGGTAACAGAACCAAAAGTTGTAGACAACGGTACAGAAGAAGGTAATACAGAAACAAACACTAAAAACAGCAATTCTGATGAAAATACATTAAAAAGCAATGGCAAAGAAGTAGCGAGTAGTTTTACCAAAGAACTAACAAGCTATGTTGCAAATGGTGCTAACAACAACAAACAAAAACAAGAAATAATAGATATGTTTGTAAGCCCTGCTACCATAGCCATAAAACGTACCAGCGGTGGCACTACTACCAAAAAAATAAGTGTTTACTTAAAACGCTTGGGTGAGTTGTCGGTAGGTCAAGTACTTGATTTAAAAGCTGTGTCTCAAGACAACTTAAATGCAAAAGACAATATTGCTACTATAAATTACACACAGGATTTTAACAATCCCAAAGCCAGCTACTGCGATAAAACCACCAAACAAATGCATCTCAAAGTAGATGACAAAAATAAAGTAAAAATAAGTAAAATTACGGTAGTGAAAGTAACAGCAGATTGTGAATAAAAACACAACAACGAAAAAGCCTTTTACAACTATTGTAAATGGCTTTTTTTATTTAAAAAACATATAATTTTTTATTAATTCAACACAATGATTTTTTATGTTTGGCACTTGTCTATCTTTGCTAAATAGGTAAGCATTGTTACCATAATTTTGCAATAATTTCGGATTTTCTAAAGCATAAATCATTTTTTTGTATAAGTCATTTTCGTTGCGATGTTCAAATAGCAAGCCGTTTTTTTTATGTTCTACATACTCTTTCATGCCTCCGTAGTTCGCCGTAATAACAGGAATTTTACATGCCTGAGCTTCGTGAATAACAAGTGGCGAGTTCTCTCCCCATATAGAAGGAACAACTATACAATTTATTTTTTTAAATACCTCATTTACAATATTATTATTAGAATATTCACCATAGAATACTATTTTGTTTTTACAATTTTTTGCCATATTTTTGAGGGCAGTAGTATTTTGTCCGTTTGTGCGTCCCCAAATTTTTAGCACTGCTTTATTTTCTATTTTTATAAAAGCTTTTATCAATAAATTTAAACCTTTAGATGGAATATGTGTACCAATATATCCAAATGTGAAAACATTATTTTCTATATTATCTACTGGTTTTAAGTAATGAGTTGGAAAACCATAATCAAGATAAATAATTTTGGATTTTGGAATTTTAAAATCATTTATAAATCTATTCATCAAGTATTTAGATGGCGCAATAAATAAACTTACCTTATCTATAATAGATTTTGTTTGTTCCATTCTTGTAGCTATCCAAGATGTCCAAAAAGATTTATCTCTCTTGTAGTCAACCTTATTTCCCGAAAAATAATGATTATAACAATTTAAAGCACATTTTTCGTTGTTTTGTTTTTCACAAAGTTGATAGTAATTAGTCTGCTCGTAGTTTCGTTGCAAAAACTGACCACGAGGACACATTAGCCAAAAATCGTGCAGAGTAAAAATAATATTAATATTTTGTTTTCGCAATTGTTCTACAATCCCTGTGGACAAATGATTTAGATGCCCAATATGTGCAATATCTGGTTTGTTTTTTTGTATTATTTCGGCAAATTTATTGTCTATGTTGGTATTGCTATAATTGTCTTTATCAATTCGTTTGTTAATAAAATGGATTGTTAGATTATTATTTTGTTTTTCAGTTCTAATTTTAAAATCTGGCTCAAAAGGATTTTCTTCTCTCGTAAAAACAGTAATTTCATGTTTTTTAGATAGTTCTTCACAAATTGACTGACTGTAAATCTCAGAACCAGCATTGTATAGTGGCGGAAAACCATGTATTATTTTTAATATTTTCATATTGATATGTTTCTTAAAACTGCAAATTTATTTACTTTTATATAAAAAAAAAATGTGTTTGATAAAAAAAAACTAAAATTTTTATTTTTTTTCAACTAATATTCTACTTTTGCATACAAAAGTGAAAACAAAGTACATTCCTAAAAAAACCATATTTTAATTAATCATACTTGCATTTTAAAAAAAATATTGTTATATTTGTACTAAGGAATTATTCAATGGTTTAATGATATAATTATGTAATTACAAACCAATAGATTAAAGAAATTATTATGTGTAAAAACTTTTGTATAGGTACTTATTAACTAAAGTTTTTGCTTTCATTTTATATTGATTATCAATAATTTATAAAA
>JAOZTW010000088.1 GCA_029938985.1 Bacteroidales bacterium
TATATACATGTTTAGAAACTAATAATGCACTTTCACAAGCTCAAAACATGGTTTCATAAATTTTAATATTATTATATTATAAAAAATATTACTTTTGTAATATTATTTAAATTCCAATTACAATATTTATTCATGTTTTAAATTTAAACAAAATGAAAACATTTTCAATTACAACATTTATTCTTTTTATTATTATTGGCACATCAGTTGCACAAGACTGGGTAGGTGAATATGTATACATGGACGACGGCGAGAGTCTTACTATTTATACTTTTAAGGTTGAGCCAATTGATAAATCCTCAGATAGATATAAGGCTACTCTTGAAATATTAGCAGACGAAAATTGTACTTTAATTTGCAGTTGTTATCAAGCTGGCAATAAATTTGTGGTAGAATATAGATCAAAATATGATGGTATTTTCCCTCAATGGGAGGAGTTTGATGATTATTTGTCGGAATATGTTGGTTCTTTCCCTGTTTTATTTGAACTTACAAGTAAAAACGATATGTTTACCACTGAATGGATAGATATTGAAGTTGATGCTTCTACAAAAAAACTACAAAATAAAGAAACATTTATAAAATTTTAGAAATGAAAAATGTTTTGAATTTGACAAGCTTTATAAAATACTTTACATTATTAATATTATTTTTTGCAGTATTTAATAATAAAACTAATGCTCAATATACTGATGTTAACGGAAAATATCATGACTGGCGAGGAGGGTATTCGTTTAATACCGAGGATAATAAAAATTTATATTCTTTAAAAATCACAGGAAACAAAGAAATTTATAAAGCAACATTGTCCTATTTTTGTCAAGCAGAAGAAATTTACAAAATAAATTGTAACGTTCTACCAACCGATGGCGATTGGTCTGAAATAGCTATTCAATACATATCTTTGGAAAGTGGAAATTGTAAAGAGAAAAACAAAATGGAAAACAAAATAAAACAATCAAACGAGTATCCTGATATGTTTATGTTGTCTTTTTTGGAATCTACTATTTTTACCGAAATAAAAGAGTTTTCTTTATCAAGCATGAAAAAAAGTGATTATGAAATTGCTTTTGAAAAAAATAACTAACACAAATTTAATTACTAAGTGAAAAGGAAACAATAAGGAACTCCAGAATACACCGTTTTTTTGTTCTTTTAATATTTTAATAAATCTACAAATAGTGAGATATTTAATGACTTTTTGAAATTTTTAAAAGAGCAAAATAAACAAGTAGATTGGGATTAGTTATTTTTTCTTTTTCACTAACTTTAAAATTTAAAAACAAAATTATGAAAAAATCATTTTTAATTATTATAGTATTATTTTTTGGCACTGTTTTATCTGCCGATAACTGGACAGAAATGACCTTAGAACAAGCACAAAAAGCGGTAGAACACATAGAAGAAAATCCGTATATTTTTGATTATTGCGACTGTTGTAAAGGAGAAAAAGTGAATCTTATATATGTAGAGGCGATTTATTATGAGGTAGAAGAGTTTTCTAATGTATATGAAGTACAGGCAATTGGAAGAATAATTCATACATTTAATTTTATTGTTTGGGATGACAGTGACGATGAATTTGCGATATTAGACAGTTTTTTACCACCAGAAGGAGAATCAGATTTTTTTGATGAGGTTATTTCTGCAAATTATACTTTTGTCTTTAGCGACGTAACGGGAGAAGAAATAAGCAGTATAAGTTTATTTAAAATTACTGGTTATGACTATTCTCCAAGTAATTGTGTTGCTTTTATGCAATATTTATTCCCAAACTCAGATGATAATCAAGTAGATGAAGGTTATAAAAATTGGTATTATAAAAAAATTAATTACTAATATATTACTATTTAACACAGGTTTTAAATAACTAACTAACTATTTATTAATCAATTAATACATTCAAATTATGAAAAAATTATTTTTAATATCATTAATGTTAATAACATTTTTTTCCGTACAAGCTCAATGGGAAATTGAAGGAATTAATGATACAAAAGGAGAGTACAAAAACAATAAAACAGGAGAAATGTGGTCAATTTACTTTTCTGATACTCAATCTCAGTTTGTTGCATTATATTCATGGAGTTTCGAAGGAGAAGATTATTACGATGAAGAATTGGTAATTGACCGAGTAGAGAAGATTTCAAAAGGATTTTATAAAATTCACATGGAAGGAATATCTGGCGAAATGGTACCTGCTTGGTGGCTTAAATATGATAATGACAAAGGGTTTTACAATCTTCAAACCTACTCTTACGATGCTTTAGACGACATGTGGTTGGATAAACATTATAAAGGGAACTCAAACAATTAATAAGTAGCTAAGGAATGATACAATTATGCGACTACAAACCAATAGATTAAAGAAATACAAAAGTGTAAAAACTTTTGTATGGGTACTTACCTGCTTATTTACTGTATTAAGACTTGATTTTCTTTAGTATTAATATACAAAAAGACTTTCCAACGTCCTTTGTTTTTTGCCACAAGGCAAAAAATGAGGGACTTGGAAACGTCTGAATAACATGACAAGTACAAATTTGAAGATTTTTACAACAAAAGGTTGTTACACGCAAAACATAAATTTTATTACTTAATACGGAGTGTGGACAAAAAGCCAACACAAACAAAAAATTAACGTTATAATCAATAAGGAATTGTCAAAAATAAGTTCAGAAACTGCGTCATTATTTCATTATTTTCAGAAAATAAAGTTTCAAATAATTCATTATTAGTAATTTGTTTTAAATCAAAGAAATAGTAAACTAATCAACTGTTTTCAAACTTAGTGAAAAAGAAAAAATAACTAAGCCCAACGTTTATTTTGACCTTTTAAAAATTTTAAAAATATCATTAAATAGCTCGCTATTTGCAGATTTGTTAAAACAATAGAAGAACAAAAAAACGGTGTATTCTGGGGTTACTTATTATTTCATTTTCACTTATTATTTTCCAATTCCTTATTTTTTTATTTTCACAAAACAAATAACTTAATAACATGAAAAAAATATATTTAGTTTTTATAATAGCAATAACAATTTTGCTTTATAGTTGTGGTAATTCATCTAATAAAGAGAATAAAGAAAATAGTGAAAACACAGAAAATAAAGAAGTTAAATGGAATGGAACTTGGGAATATTCTATGAGCGAAGACGATACACCAATTTGGGTAAGATATGCTATATCAATTGATGGAGAAGATTGTAAAATTGAAGCAGATGGTTTCTCATTTGGTTGTTACTTAAATTGTAGAGGAGAAGTAAAGGGAGATGAATATGTGTTTTTTTATAAAAACGAACCAGCCGATGCTGATAATATTTGTTACGAATTTGATAAAACAGAACCATTAATTATTCTAACAGAAAAAAATGGTTTTTTAATAGTAAAAGAGAGTCAATTATATTGTTTGGGAAATAAATCAAAAGTTGTTTTTGAAAAAGCAAACACAAATACAACATCAAATACAGAAACAGACCCTATTGTGTTAATAAAAGAACGATTTAAAATTATTAATGACAATGTTGCATCGTATTCAAAAAAATCGAAAAGGTTAGAAGAAGGTGAAGGTGGCGATGTAATTGGTTACTACGAGGGTAATGATTTGAAAAAGATGGCAGTTAAAGGATATGGTTCAATGGGGTTTTTCACTTTTGAATATTACTTTTGGGACGGAGAATTATTTTTTCTTTTTGAGACGGAGAATTACTACGATGTAGATGACCCAGGTGGAAAGGTTGATCAAAAAATTGAACGTAGGTATTATTTTAACAATTCAAAAATTATAAAATGGTTGGATAATGATAAAAAAGAAGTAGAAAGTTCTAAATTTAAAGAAGAAGAAGAAAAAATAAACGAACGTGTTATTTCTTTAAAATCAGAATTATAAATTAGGAATTAACTGAAAAGTCGGGAAAACGTTTCTGCAATATTAAAAACATACAATTTGCTGTACAATTTGCCGTAGAGACAAGGCATACCTTGTCTCTACAACATATTTTGCATATAAAATTGACAAAAAAAACAACCTATTTGTATTTATTTTATTATAAGTCATATTAAAATAAATAATTGATAATTTTAAATGGCGTTTTTCACGAGTGTCAAGTTCAAGGCTTTTTTGAAATATTATAATTAAAGTTTACCTTTGTAAGTGAACATTTTAATATTTCAAAAGCAACGAAAAAATTGATACTCGTGAAAAACGCCCAAATATTGTAATGACTTTTCGGCATTTTTCACAATGGTTACTATGAGTTTTTTATATTAAATCTGAATAGTTTCTATTAATACTCTTCAAATTCATTATCTAATTTGTCGTTGTTGGCTATTATCTTGTTTGTTTCTGTTTGCTCAATATTAAAAAATCGTTTTTTTGGAAATGAATTAAAATTATTTTGATTCGAATAATTTGAATTTTTGTGTAATTTGAAAAATGATACCATTTCTAATAATTGTTCCGACTGACTTGTAAGCTCTTCAATACTTGATGCAAGCTCTTCGGAAGAAGCGGCAGATTGTTGAGTAGCATTATTAAATTGCTGAATAGAATTTGCTATTTCGTTAGCACTTGCACTTTGTTCTATACTTGCTGTTGAAATTTCCTTAACCACTTTTGCTGTATTTAAAATCTCTGGTACAATAGCTTGTAATTTCTTTCCTGCCTCATCAGCAACTTGTACACTTGTTTTAGTAAGTTTTTTAATTTCTTTGGCGGCACGCTGAGTGTGTTCTGCAAGACTACGAATTTCGATGGCCACTGCAGCAAAACCACGTCCTTGTTCACCAGCACGTGCGGCTTCCACAGCTGCATTTATAGCCAAAAGATCTGTTTTATATGCTATATCACTGATTATTGAAATTTTATCTGCAATATTTTTCATAGCAGCAACTGCCTCAATTACCACCTTACTACTTGTTCTTATGTTTATTGCAGCATTTTCAGATGTTTTTTTTGCACTTAGTGCTTGTTCTGTATTTTGGTTTATTGTAGCAGTTATTTGTTCAATAGCCGAAGAAATTTGTTCAATAGAACTTGCTTGCTCATTTGCTCCTCCCGAAATTTCTTGTGCATTAGCTGCCATTTCATTAGCTCCATCTTTTATTTGATCAGAAGCACTTATTACAGATGCAATTACTTCATTAAGCTTAAACACCATCTTTCTCATAGACAAATACATTCCTTGCATATTTCCATTATTATTAAATGCTATTTCTAAATTTCCATTTGAAATCTTTTTAGCCATATCAGACATTTCTGAGGGTTCGCCACCAAGTTGTTTATCTAATTTAGCAGAAAGCATTATAACAATAATTAGAGATAATACTGTAGCCACCAAAAATATTATTATCAAAGATATTTTAGTAAGTATAGCTATTAAATTGGCTTTTTTCTGTCTTGATTCAAGTAATAAGTTCTCTGTAATTATAAACTCGTTGATTTTATATCTAATCTGATCCATATATTCTTTTCCTTGTTTTTTCTCAAATTTAGCGTATATATTTTGCATATTGTTATGTTTCATTACCTCTCTATTTAATTCAATAATTTTTTCTGCATAATCTTTTACCCAAATATTTACAGCACTACTTATGGATTGATCTACTTGATATGTTTGCAAATGTTGGTTAATAGTTAACTTACCTTCATTATACGGCTCTAAATATTCTAATTTTTTCATTATTACAAAACCTCTCAAACCTGTTTCCATATTTACCATATCCAATTCAATTTGATTTTTTGCAGATTGTGAAAGTTCTGAAAATGATATTTTTAACCTAATCTGATCCATTTCTTTCTTCCCAACACCTGAATTTATTAAATCAAGAATTTGATTATTATGGTCTTCTCCCTCTTTTATGTCTGTTCTTAGTGTAATAAATTTTGTTGCCACCTCCGTATCCCATTTACTTGCAATTAGTTGTATTTCATTTAATTTCAATACTTGCGAAAGATTATCGTTTACATCTTGTTTTAAATTTGAAAGTTTTGAAATAAAAGCTATTTTTCCATTAGTGTATGGTTCTAAGAATTCTGTGTCGCCAGTTACAATATATCCTCGCATTCCTGTTTCCTTATCAACCATTTGAGACATAATGTTATTTGCATCTCCTATTATTTTGTAGGTATGAGCAACCCACTTTGTGGAAATTTGAAAAGAAATTAAACTTATAAATGCTATTAAAGAAATTATAAACATTAATGATAATGCTATAATACTGGGAACAAGTAATTGTGTTTTAAATTTAAGTTTCATGATATTTATATTTTAAGGTTAAACTTTTAGCATGTAAATATGTATTAATAATCTTGTAAACTGTTTTTAAATATGTTATCAATAAGATAACGAAATTAAAAACAAATATAATACCTTTTATCCTAAATTGCAAAATTATTGTATAGTTTTATCAATACTTTTTTTTTAATATTTTATAATCTTGTAAAACTTCATTTTTTAAACAAAATATTTTATAAACAGAAAAAGGGTTTACAGTCAAATATTGTAATGACTTTATTTAAACCGAGTTTACTTATTTTATCACAATATTTGACTGTAAACCGCAGAAAAATTTAAAAGTGTAAACCAATTCCTAATTTTTAATTCCTAATTCCTAATTCTTTATTGCCTTTTGTAGAATTATTCTAATATTTCCTCTATTGGATTTCCATTGCTCAAACTTGGATGATTAATATTTAATATAAAAGAAATAGTTGAACTTATATCTGTGATATTTATTTTTCTATAAATATTTTTCTGTGGGATTTTCCAACCATACCAAATTAAGGGGACATGAATATTTTCGCTATAAAAATAAGTTCTTGCAGATAAAGATTTATCTTTTTTGGTTTCTGGTTTTACTGTCCAGCCTGGTTCTAAATTAATAAAAATATCTCCCGAACGTTTCTGATTATAACTATTTTGAGCCTTGCCCATAATATTATTTTCAAAAGTGCCAGATTGCAAATCTGACACAGCTATTGCATTGCTTACTCCTGTGAATTGCACAAAAAAATTGGCAGTAGTTCTCTGAAAATCATCTAATGAAAGTCCAGCTTCTTCAATAATATCACGATTTAAATAGATTTGACTATCATCAAAATACTCTAACCAGTCTTTGTTTCCATACAATAATCTTAAATAGCTACTCAAAACCACCATTGCACTTCCTGCATCAAAATAGTTATTTCGTTCACTTAATTCTTCAAACATTTGTGGAATATCTCCCGCTCCTCTATCTGAGGTTAAATATATTATAAAGTTTTCTTTACCCAAAATATCTTCTAACGAAGAAATTAAATGTGCAATATCCTTGTCCAACCTCAAATATGCGTCTTCTATTTCAACCGACCTAATACCAAAAATATCGCTTATAGAACCACAGGAAGTAAAACTGATAGACAAAAAATCGGTATGATGATCTTTTCCTAATCCTTCTTTTATTATAGCATAAAGTGCAAAATCTTTGGTATATGTATTTCCATGTGGAGTTTGCTCCAAAATAGAATAATCTCCTCTTTTTTCTTTTATAACGGCAAGTTGGTAGGGAAAAGTTATTTGTCCATAAAATCCTTTTTCATAAACATAATTGTCATAAATACTTTCTCTATATTTTTGCATAGCCAAAAATGTATCCCAATTTCGATTAAGATAAACATCTTGAAATTTTTTTTCATTAAAACTATTAACCCATTTTTTGTTTGTTTTTATATAATAAGAACTTGTTATCCAGTTACCTGTTTTGTTATCAAACCAATATGCTTGGTCGGCTAACAATCCTCCCGACAAAACGGCTCCATAATCTTTCATTGAAATGCTAATTATTTTAGAGTTTTTGAAATTAGACATTTTTAGTTCATCGCTCCAAGTAGTTGATAATAATTGCTCTGGCGATTTTCCTACATCATCACTATCTACACCAATAAGTTTTACTTCATTGTTATTTACACAATTTTGTGTTTTATTTAATAAACGCAAATACCAGTCATCTGAAATTATTCCATGATTAGAAGGATTGGTACCTGTAACTATTGTGGCATAAGCCGATGACGAATGATTTAACAAATAATCATAATTTGCATTTTTACAAAAAGCACCTTCAGAAACTAACTTTTTAAATCCATTATTACTAAATTTATCCCAATATCTAAAAAGATAATCATAACGCATTTGTTCTACTACAATACCAACAATTAATTTTGGTTTTAGAGGTGTTTCTTTATCTTGAGAATATACTGAAAGTACAGAAATTAAGATAATTACAACTAATATTATATTTTTTTTCATTTTATAAAGATATTTTTTTATTATTTTTATTCAAAATAATTGTTAAAAATTTTTCAGATTTTTCAATAAATGACTATTATTGCAAAAAAAAAATAATGAAAAAGATGAACAAAATAATTATTATACTATTATTATCTGTTTTTGTTTTAAGCTCTTGCGGTAAACAAACATTGCAAAAAATTGTGAAAAGTGACGACTACGAATTAAAATATTCTAAAGCCACTGAGTTGTATAATGCCGAAAAATATTCTAAGGCAATACAATTATACGAACAACTTGTACCACGTTGGCGAGGTAGCGATAAAGGCGAAGAGGTGCATTATCAATTATCTCTTTGTCATTTTCATATAAAAGACTATATGTTGGCAGGATATCGTTTTAGAGAATTTACTGATTTATACCCAACAAGCGAATTTGCAGAAGACGCATTATTCAAAAGTGCTTATTGTTATTATCTTGATGCACCAGTTTGGAGTTTGGACCAAGAAATAACAACACACGCAATTTCTGAATTAGAACTGTTTATTTCTCGCTTTCCAAAAAGCAATAGAGTTGATTCCTGTAATGTTTTAATAGATGATTTGCGAGGAATTTTACAAACTAAATCTTATGAAAATGCAATTCTATATTATAATATTGGCTATTACAGAGCGGCATATATAGCATTAGAAAACAGTTTGAAAGATTATCCAGAGAGTGATAACAAAGAAAAAATATTGTATTTTAGTTATAAATCTAATTTTGATTTTGCCAATAAAAGTATAAAAATTAGACAAGAAAAGAGGTTTCAAGAAGCATTAGAACGTTATCATACTTACGTTTACGAATTTCCAGCAGGCACATATTCCAAAGACGTTGAAAAGTTTTATAAAACGATAAACAAAGAGCTTGAAAAATTTAATAAAAGCGAGTTAAGTAATTAGTGAAAATGAAATAATAAGTAACTCAAGAATATGCCGTTTTTTTGTTATTTTATTATGGCTCTTATAGACAATTGAGGTCTTATTTATTTTGAGAAATAAATAGTCTTTTGAAAGAACAAATATTTTTATCTTTTATTGCACCAGCGGTGCAAAAACAAATAAGACCTCAATTGTCTATAAGAGCCTTAAAGTTTACCTTTGTAAATGAGCATTTTAATATTTAAAAAGTAACAAAAAAATTGATACTTGTGAAAAATGCCAAAAAAATTGAGTAGTACAATGAAAAAAGAAATTAAAGTAGTGGTTAGTTGTTAGTGGTTAGTTGTTAGTTATTTCTTATTTTGCTTTTTTTAATTAGAAATATTTATAAATAATTGCATTTTAAGGTGTAACCAAATTCCCAACCACTAACGACTAACCACTAACCACTATGAAGTTCTATTATTTATTTTTCCTCATCAAAATATAATTGATAAAAATTCTTATTTTTTTCTTCGTCAAAACCTTTATTTATAAATTCTTTTTTACCATGAATATAAATATGGAAATTTTTATCTAATTTAATAACACTTTTAAATTTTCTTTTCGCTTTTTTTACTGCATCGTCTGCAATATCAAAGCTGTCAGCTATTTGCACATCTTTTTCTTCTTCATAATTTTCTTTATATTCTTTAAAAGCTTCAACCATTTCTGGTTGTTCAATTACTTCTTGTTCAAACTCTTCTAAATCAAAAGTATCTTTTTCAGAAAAATATTTCATTGTTTCGTTTCTCAAACTTGCTTGTTCTTCTTTTTCAATATTCTCTACTCCTTTGTCAACAAATGTTTTACATAGGTCTAAATAATTTTGAGTGTGATAATAATCGTCTTCTCTTGGTTTTATTTTCATAAAATCGTCTTTCCAATATTGTGCTTCTTTTGATTTATTAATATTGTCAACCAAACTCACCAAGTATCCATTTTGTTTTTCGGTATTAAAAATCAAACAACCTTTATCCAATTTATTAATATTTATACCATCTTGATAATTAATATGATAATTTTCGTCCTGTTCTTTTACTTGTAAAAATATTTCTTTTTTTTCTGTTTTAAAAAGACCAACGGCATCAAATATTTCATCTTCTATTACACAGTCTTTTAAAATTACTGTATAAAATTCGCCACTTCTTATCTTTGGGTGATTAGACTGTTCATACAAATGTTTTGCAATATTTCTTGATTGTTCAATTAAGTTTTCATTATTCTCAAAAATCTCTGATACATAATAAAATACTTCGTTTAATTTTATATCTGTTTCGTGAAAAAAATGATATAAATTTTCACTTTTGAATGGAGAGATAAAAAATTTTAGTAACAATTTTTCTATTATATCTCCTTGTAGATTAAGCACATTATTTGAATATTTTATTCCTTCGTCTTCAACTTTGTTTCCTAATTTATGAACTATTAAATCGCCTAAGGAAGTATTTGTAAAATTAACCATTTTGTATTTTGTTGTTTATATAATATTAAAGATAGTAATAAAAAAATTGTGAAATTTTGAAAACTTAAATAGCAATATATTAGTTGTTTATTATAAAAAATAAAGAAAATTATTAAGTTTTATTATATTAAATTTTCACTTATTTGACAAATACAAAAGTATTTTTTATTTTTGTTTTTTCAAAACTTTTTTCTAAATAGTGATTTTTTTATGAATTTTTTAGCACATTTATATTTATCAGGAAACGATTCGGAAATTCAATTTGGCAATTTTATTGGCGATTGGGTTAAGGGTAAACAATTTGAAAAATATCCTGATAAAATAAAACAAGGAATTTTATTGCATCGCAATATTGATACTTTTATTGACACACATCAAATTTCGTTGTGTTCTATAAAACGAATGCGACCAATTTATGGAAAATATGCAGGTATCGTTATTGATATACTTTATGATCATTATTTGGCTTCAAATTGGGAAAATTATTCAGAAATTTCCTTAAAAAAGTATTCTTCCGAATTTAAAAAAAACTATTTAAAACACAAGAAATATCTTCCAGAAAAAGCTCAACATTTTGCCCCATTTTTTATTTTAAAAAATAGGTTATTGTGCTACTCTAATTTTAAATGTTTTGGCGATGTTTTGTTGGCTATGTCAAAATATACTTCGCTACCTAACAAAAAAAAGGAAGCAATGTTGCATATTACCGAAAACTATTTATTGTACAAATCTGAATTTGAAGACTTCTTTGAACTAATAATCAAACAATTAGGTATATTAAAATAAAATATTCTCAATTTAAAACAAATATTTTTCTTTTTCACTTAAAATCATTATTTGCTTTAGGCATATTAAAATAAATAATTGACAAATTTTAACAACATTATTTTTATTTTTAACAATTCAATAAATATAATAATATCAAGATATTTGCATGTTTATTGAGGAAGATAAAAGTAAAAAAGAAGAAGTTTAAATGGTTAATTATTTGTTTTAATACTGAAAAGTCGGGAAAACTTTTCAGCAATATTAAAAACATACAATTTGCTGTAC
>JAOZTW010000659.1 GCA_029938985.1 Bacteroidales bacterium
ATTAATTTTATAAATTATTGATAATCAATATAAAATGAAAGCAAAAACTTTAGTATATAATTGAATTTTAAGGAGTAAATCAATTCTTAATTTTTAATTCCTAATTCTTAATTTCTAATTGCCGTTTACGGTCTAAATTATAAAATGTGACTTTTCTTGATATTGGAATAATTGATATAATTGATATTCTTATAGTAGCCTATTTACTTTATCAATTATATATGATAATACGTGGAACATCTGCAATGAGTATTTTTGCTGTTATTTCTGCTGTTTATCTTATTTGGCTAATTGTTAAAGCTCTGCAAATGTCTTTATTAAGTACAATACTGGGACATGTTATGGGGGTGGGTGTTGTGGCAATTCTCATAGTTTTTCAACAAGAAATAAGGAAATTTTTATTAATGTTTGTAAATAAATATTCAAATGCTAATTTCTCGTTAGAATATCTTTTTTCTTATTTTATAAAAAAAACAGACCAAAAATTAGTACTTACACCTATTATAAATGCCTGTAAATCTATGGGACAATCTAAAACAGGTGCTCTTATTATTATGCCAGATAAGTCTGATTTCAAAACAATTACTGAAACAGGAGAGTTTGTTAATGCCACAACTTCTACACAACTATTAGAAACCATTTTTTTTAAAAACTCTCCCCTTCACGATGGAGCTGTTATTATTAGGGACGATAAAATTGTGGCAGCAGGTTGTGTTTTGCCAATTACCAATAGAACAGATATTCCTAAAATTGTGGGACTTAGGCATAGAGCAGCAATTGGAATAACAGAAAATACCGATGCTCTTGCAATTATTATTTCAGAAGAACGGGGGCATATTTCTTACTCCGAACGAGGACGACTTGTACTAAATATTAAATTAGAAGAACTTGAAACAGCTTTAAAACAAAAATTCAACCTAAATTAAACGATTATATTTGAAAAAAGTTAATGTTTTTTGAAAAAAAAATCGTACAATCAAGGTTAAAATAAAATAATACGAATTGTATTTCAACCGAATTTCAATTGTATTTCAACTGAATTTCAATTGTATTTCTACTGAATATATTCGTTTGAAAAAAGAAAATCATCGTAAGGATAACGAGTTATATGTATTTTTTTCACTTCGTCGTAAAGCATTTTTCTTAATATATCAATATTTTGTTTTTTCTTTGCAGAAATAAAAATGCAAGGACTATTGCTTTTTGCTATCCATATTTTTTTCAAATCTTCAATATTATGATTTTCAGAAGTAACAGGTGTTAGGTCAAATTCATCTTTCTCTACATAAGTATAAGCATCTATTTTATTGAAAATAAGAAATGTAGGTTTATCAACCGCTCCAATATCATGAATAGTTTTTTGAACAATATCAATTTGTTCCGAAAAACTGCCATGAGAAATATCAACTACATGTAAAAGTAAATCAGATTCTCGCAACTCGTCGAGAGTAGATTTGAACGATTCTACAAGATGATGTGGTAATTTACGTATAAAACCAACAGTGTCAGACAATAAAAAAGGAAGGTTTTGAACCACAACTTTTCTTACTGTTGTATCGAGTGTTGCAAAAAGTTTATTTTCTGCAAATACTTTTGATTTACTTAACACATTCATTATGGTTGATTTGCCCACATTTGTATAACCTACAAGTGCTACTCTTATTGAGCGACCTCTATTTTTGCGTTGGGTCGCTTTTTGTTTATCTATTTTGTCTAAATCTTTTTTTAACTTAGTAATTTTATCCCTAATGATTCGTCTATCAGTTTCTATTTCTTTTTCACCAGGTCCTTTAAGTCCAATTCCACCTTTTTGGCGTTCTAAGTGTGTCCACATACCTTTTAAACGAGGTAAAACATATTGATATTGAGCTAATTCAACCTGTGTTTTTGCATGAGCCGTTTGAGCACGTTTTGCAAAAATATCCAAAATTAAATTTGTACGGTCAATCACCCTACAATCCAATTCTTTTTCAATATTTCTTAATTGAGAAGCCGATAATTCATCGTCAAAAATAACAAGACTAATTTCGTTTTCTTTATTAAAAATATTTATTTCCTCCAGTTTGCCACTCCCAACATAAGTTTTTGGATTAGGACGATACAAACGTTGTGTAAACTTTTTTAAAGTAATTGCTCCAGCTGTAACTGCCAAAAATTCAAGTTCATCTAAAAACTCTGCTACCTTATTTTCTTTATCCTCTTTTAACGACACTCCCACAAGGACAGCTTTTTCATTATCCATTTTATTTACTGTATTTTTTCCCATTTTTATTTTTTAATCATTAATATACTTGTAATTTTCATAAAAAACTATTCCTACCCTTTCAATATGCTCAATGAGGTTTTCATTATCTATATTGTTAAAAATTGATATGTCAAACATATAAGGTAAATAAAGCTCTTCAAGTTCGTCCATTAATGGATAAACAGTATTTTTAAGAGTTAAGTCTTTTCCTATCAAAGTTATATCAATATCAGACCCTTCATAATAATTTCCTATAGCACGTGAACCATATAAAACTACTTTTTTAATGTTATCAATTTTTGAAAATGTAGCCTTAATATCATTATAATTTTTATTATTCAATCCAAACATGGTTATAGTTTTCTTTTAATTCGTTCGTTTTCCATTGTTTTTCTTAATTCCAAAAAAACATCATAATAATTATTTATTATTTCATGAAAAATTTCATTTGCAGTTTCTTCATTATAAGTATGTACCGTTTTATTTCTACTTTTAATAGTTTGCATAAAAATATCCCCATCAGAAATTAAACCTCTGTTAAAAGCTATTCTAAAAGCATCTCTACTTCCCTGTATATCTGTTTCTCCAATATATTCATAAAAATTTTTTATAGTTTGCCAAGCCAACTCTTGAGTATATTCAAAACGTTGAATTAAACCTTCTTTTTCTAAATCTGACAATGTCTTTTTTTTTGCATAATTTACACCATTCTCTAATTGTTGAAAGGCTTTTTTATAATTTTCAAATCTTTGTATCCATCTAATATCTTTATTCATATTAATTATAATTTGTTTTGGTTTGCCTTAAGTGAAAAAGAAAAAATAACTAAGCCCAACCTACTTGTTTATTTTGCCCTTTTAGAATTTTAAAATATCATTAAATAGCTCGCTATTTGCAGATTTGTTAAAATTCTAAAAGAACAAAAAAACTGCGTATTCTGGAATTATTTATTATTTCATTTTCACTAAATATATTATTATGTTGTAAGTATCTAAAGTTTTTGCTTTCATAATAATATAATTATCAAACAGTTGTAATTTTAC
>JAOZTW010000089.1 GCA_029938985.1 Bacteroidales bacterium
TTAAAATACTATAGTTTTTTATGAGTACTGATACCTGAAATCATTTTAAAAACCGATTTTTTTACACCATTTGATAAGGAATCTAAATAATGATTTTGGGTTAGAAAAGTTATTTCATTAAATAAATCTGGATGTTTTTTTGCTATTTTAATAATAAACTTGAAAGCGGTAATACGCACAGAAGGTTTTTTGTTAATTTTTTCCCATAAAGTAACACAAACATCAAATAGGTAAGCTTCTTGCTCTTCGTTCAGTTCCATTTTTAAGAGTATTTTGAGTAAATCTCTTTGTTGTCCATCTCTTTTTGAAGCAATTGAATCAATAATTTTCGTCAAATAATCCTGTATTCGTTTATCATTATTTTCCATACAACTCCAAAGTAACCAAGCTGCTCGCCACGAAAACGGTTGTTTGTTTGTAATAGCTAATTCTATTGCCTCCACAAAATATTTATCATCAGATTTGATGAAAGCAATCATTTGTTCTTTGTAGGAATTTAATAAAATGGTTTCTAATTTACTTTGCATAAGAAATTAAGAATTAGGAATTAAGAGTTGGTTTACACCTTAAAATTCAATTATTTATGAACAAAGCCTGCTACATTATTTTAAACTCAACTCTTCTATTCAGTTGTCGTCCTTTTTCTGTTTTATTGGAGGCTACTGGCTCGTCAAACGATGCTCCCCTGTATTGAAGTCTCTCTTTTTTCACTCCTTTTTCAATAAAATAATCAACAACGGCTTTTGCTCTCGCTTCCGACAGTTTTTTATTGTATTCATGTGAACCTTTATTATCGGTATGCCCTGATATTTCAATATTTATATCCGAGTTTTCTTGTAAAAACTCAACAAAAATATCAAGCTCAGATGACGACTCTCCTTTCAAAACAGATTTATTAAAGTCAAAAAAGATATTATTCAAAACGATTTTTGAACCTTCAATAATTGGAAATAATGCAATATCTTTTGTTACATTTTGAAATGTTTGAGCTTCGGGTAAATCAAAATTTTCGGAATGAAATAAATAATTAGAAGCTGTTATTGCCATACCATAATTTTTACCCGATGGTAGGCTTACCAAATACTTCCCAGAAGCACTATTTGAGGTTGTTTCCAAAATTATTTCATTCTTTTTATTATCAAAAATTTGAATTTTAACCTCAACAGGTTCTAAGGTGTTGTTATTAAAAACAATGCCTGTAACAAGTGTAAGATTAACAGTTTTATCATCTTCGGTAGTTTCTAAGTAAACTTCTTTTGTCGTATTATTATCTGATGCTATTAAATTATCATCACTATTTTGATACATTGGTTTTTGTGGGGAAAAATTTATAGTATAAATATCTGTAAATCCCTGTCCTTCGTCTCTAATACTTGAGTAATAACCCGTTTTACCATCAGCCGACTGCACAAAATAAATATCGTCTTCGGGTGTGTTTACTGGGTATCCAAGGTTTTCTGGAATTGTCCATTTTCCATTTTTTTGTTGAGTTGATTTAAAAATATCGTATCCACCAATGCTATTAAAACCTTTTGAACTAAAAAAAAGCGTTTTACCGTCTGGGTGCATAAAAACTCCATCTTCGTCGTATTTAGAGTTAACCACATTACTTAATCGTTTGGCTGTTTTCCACTTGCCATTAACTTTTTCGCTCATATAAATATCTCCATTACTCGAATTATCATTTGTTTTTCCTCTAATAAAATATATTTTTTTCCCATCAAAAGAAAAACAAGCTGAGTTTTCTACTTCATCAGAATTAATTGCTTTTGGTAGGGGTTCAGGCGATGTCCAAGTTTCGCCTTTAAGATGACATATATATATGTCGCCACGTTTAAAAACAAGCATTGTTTGACCATCAAAAGACAGACCAACAGTAGCATCATGATATTTTGAATTCAATGGTTTACCAATATTTTTTGGTGTATCCCATGTTCCATTATTATTATTTGAAATAAAAATATCCTCAGTATATTGTCCATCATTTATATCTCTTAAACCACCAACTACACCCTCTCTTCGTGAGGTGAAAATTAAAACAGATTCATCGGCAGTAATAAGTGGACAATAATCTGGATAAGAAGAATTAATATTAGAAATATTAGTAATTACAATATTTTTTGGATTGTCATACATTGTTTTTCCATTCTCACACTCTTGTAGCTTTCTTGCAATTTTTTTATTTTTTGAAGTAATTCTATTTTTCTTTGCATAAGCTTTATATTTATTCAAATATTCAATAGATTTATCAAACATATAATTTTGTTGATATGCCAAAGCTAAATTCCAAAGAATATCGTTTGTGATATTGGGATTTAATTCATAAGCTTTCTCCAAGTAATAGAGCGATTTAGGTTTGTAAATAGAATACAGATAACAAATTCCAATTTTATAATTTAGTTCTGGATTTTCAGGGTTGTATTCATAAGCAACTAAATAAACATCAATTGCTTGAATAAAACCGCCTCTGGTCATATTTTGATAGTATTTATCTCCTGTTCTTATTTTCTTCCAGGCATTTTTAAATTCTTTTTTCTCCTTTTTAAATTCCTTTTTTTTAATAATAATATCTTGTTGGGCATATATATTTGTTACAATAAGGCTTATAACAAAAATTAGTATTATTTTTTTTATTTTCATAACTTTATTTTTATTTTAAAAAGCAAAGATACTAATTTTTTTGAAAAGTATAAAATTTGTTCAAATAAATTTATACTAAAATAATATTTTTAAATAATTTATTTGTTAATATCCAATATATTTGTAATTTTAGCATTTTTAAAAATTGATAATTTTATTTAATTTCTGATGGATAAATTAAAACTTACATTTACAGGACACGAAACATTTTATTGTAAAAACCTTTGGTTAAAAAAAGGTTATGACTTTATTATTCAAGATAAAAAATTTAACAGCGAAGATGCAATAGTTGATTTAGGAGTTGGTAAAAATATGATTAATTCAATAAAATTTTGGCTCAAAGCTTTTACACTCACAAAAACAGAAGATAGCACTATTATGCCAAGCAAATTGGCAAACAAAATTTTCCCTAACAACGGCTTTGACCCTTATTTAGAAGACATTGGCACAGTATGGTTACTACATTATTTGTTAGTGAAAAACAAAATAGCACCTATTTATTTTCTTTTTTTCAATAAATTTAGAAAACAAAATCCCGAATTTACGAAAACAAAATTATTAAACTATATAAAAAGTCTTTGTGTTGGTAATAATGTAAATTTTAATTCAAAAACAGTAGAAAAAGATATTAATGTTTTTTTTCAAAACTATATGAATAAAGAAAAAAAGGGTTCTATTGTGGATAATTTTTCAAATTTTCTTTCAGACCTAAATTTAATAAGTAAAAAAGAATACTCAATTGATAAAAAAGAGTTAAAATACAGTATTGAACGTAAAACAAGAAAAAACCTTTCTTATAAAATAATTTTTTTCACTATTTTAGATAATTATCAAAACGAAGTATCAATATCATTTAAAAAGTTGATGAATGATATAAATAGTCCAGGAAATATTTTTGTTTTACATGAAGATGATTTAAAAAATAAAATAATACAAATTACAGAAAAATTTAATGATGTTGTTTATCGTGAAAATGCAGGAATTGGAAACTTTCAGATAAAAACCAAATTTGATAAATGGCAAATTTTAGAAGATTATTATGCAAAATAAATTTACAAGCTCAATAAATATAGAAAGAGATTTTGATAAAGAATTGAAATATATTCCAACTGTTAATGCTAAAGATATTGTTAACCAACTAATAAATAGTTTTCAAACAGGAATTCATTCATTTAATATAATAGGTTCTTACGGTACAGGAAAGTCCAGTTTTATTCTTGCTTTAGAAAAAAATTTAAAAAAACAGAACGAATATTTTATTCCATTAAAAAATCAATTTAATGGATTAAAAGAATTTATTTTTATCAATATAGTAGGTGAATATTCATCTTTAGAAAACACTATTAGAAAAATATTTAATTCTGATAATGAGGCAATTGAAATACTTCAACAACTTTATAAAAAAGCATCAGAACAAAATAAATTTTTATTTATTGTTATTGACGAGTTTGGTAAGTTTCTTGAATATGCGTCAAAAAACAATCCAGAAAAAGAACTGTATTTTATTCAACAATTTGCAGAATTTATTAATGATATTGACAAAAATGCGATATTGATAACCACTCTGCATCAAGACTTTGCTACCTATTCAAATTCTTTAGATTTTAGTCAAAAAAATGAATGGAATAAAGTAAAAGGAAGGTTTAAAGAATTGGCATTTAACGAACCTATTGAACAATTACTTTTTATTGCGGCAGAATTTATTGAAGGTAAAAAACAAATTAATAATTTAGATACTTTTAATAAATTATTCAATTTAATTAAAACTACAAAAATTATTTCTTTGTCCAAATCTGTTGATTTACACATAGCTCAAAGATTATACCCTTTAGATTTACTTTCGGCATCAGTATTAACACTTGCACTACAAAAATATGGACAAAACGAAAGATCCTTGTTTTCCTTTCTACAAGCCAACAACATAAACAGTATGTTTAAAATGGAAAACAATATTGTTTTTTATAACATTGAACATGTTTTTAATTATCTTTTACATAATTTTTATAATCAATTAAACACACCATTGTTAAATCCCGATGCACAACAATGGGCTTCTATACGAGAATCAATAGAAAGAATAGAAAGTTTTTGGACTGAAAATATTGAAGAAGCAATTAAAATTGTAAAAACTATTGGTTTATTAAATATTTTTTCAAGTTACAAAAGCAATATTAGTCGCAAATTTTTAGAACAATACTCAAAGCTAAGTCTGTGTATTGAAAATTCAAAAACAATAATAAATAAATTAGAAGAACGAAAAATAATAAGATATGCAAAATATCGCTCCCAATATATTTTGCTTTCTGGTACGGATATGGATATTAACAAAGAAATAGAAAATGCTGGAGCTTTTGTTGAAAAAAACACCGATAATATACAAAAACTTCAATTTCTTATTAACCTCCCATATATTCCTGCAAAAGCGGTTCAATATGAAACAGGAACACCACGTTTTTTTGAATTTATAGTCAGCGAAACACCAATAAATCAAATTCCCAAAAACGAAATTGATGGATTTGTAAATTTAATCTTTAATACAAATTTATCTTATTCTGACATTTTAGAATCATCAAGAACTCAACAAGAAGCTATATTATATGCTTTTTTTAAAAATTCAAAAAATATAAATAGTATTGTTTTTGAAATAGACAAAATTAATTATGTATTAGAACGAACAGACAGCTACGATAAAGTAGCTTTAAAAGAATTGAACAGACAAAAAACACATGAGATATCAAGATTGAATTTTAGTATAAACGATAATCTATTTGGAAATCCAGACATCATTTGGTTTTTTAAAGGACAGGAAATAAAAATGCAAAATCAAACCGATTTTAATAAATATCTCTCAAAAATATGTAGAGAAATATATTATAAAACGGCTATTTACAGAAACGAATCGGTTAATAAACATCGTATAAGTGGCACTATTTCTTCGGCACGCAAACTTTTTATTAGCTCACTTTTACAAAATTGGCAAAAAGAAAACCTATCTATTGATAAATTTCCACCTCATAAAGCAATTTATTTAACTTTGCTAAAAAATACTAAAATACATAAAATAAAAAATAACTTGTATTATTTTGACACTCCCGCAAAAGATTCAGGTTTTTTGAACGTATGGAATGAATGCGAAAATTATTTGAACAATGCAAAAAATAGAAAAAAGAGCTTAATTGAACTTGTGGAAATTTTATCTGACCGACCATTTAAATTAAAACAAGGTTTAATAGATTTTTGGCTTCCATTATTTTTATTTATTAAAAGAGACGAATTTGCACTTTTTTGTGAAGGTAATTATGTACCTGTGCTTAACACTGACATAATGGATTTAATAAATCGGTCGATTAAAGATTTTGCGATTAAAACATTTAGCATTGATGGCGTAAAATTAGAATTATTTAACGAATACAGAAGACTTATTAATTTAGATAAGGAAAAAAGCACTACTCAAACTAATCTTATTCAAACAATTAAACCTTTTTTAGTGTTCTATAAACAATTGCCAGAATATACAAAACAAACAAAAGCATTGAGTAGAAATGCCTTACGTTTAAGAGATTCAATTGCAAAAGCAAAAGAACCTGTAGAAACTTTTTTCGAAGATTTTCCACAAGCTTTAGGATTTAACAATTTAGATTTAAAGAAAAATGAAGAATTATTACCCGATTTTATTAAATATTTTAAAGAAGCAATTAGAGAACTACGAACTTGCTATGTAGATTATATTGGAACAATAGAAAATTTAATTATACAAGAAATTGGCTTGAACGATAAAACTTTTGTTGAATATAAAAAAGTAATAATTAACAGATACAAACAAATAAAATCAAATTTATTGAGAGACAAGAAAAAAGTTTTTCTGAACAGATTAAGAAGTCCGATAGAAGATAAAACGGCTTGGATAGATTCGTTGGTTCAAGTTATTATGAGTAAAAAATTAGAAAAAATAAAAGACACAGAAAAAAATATACTTTCAGAACGATTAATTGATACTTTTAGAGAACTTGATAATTTAATACCTGTTCATAAAGCCAAAATAAAAAACCCTAAACACCACATTATCAAATTTGATATAACAACAGAAAAAGGTACAAAAACGAATCAATTAATAATTTCAGAAAATAAAAAAAAGAAAATTGAATTTTTAGAAACAAAATTACTATCTTTGCTAAAAGAAGAAAATGATAGCTTGATACAGAAAGCAGCAATTATTCAAATTTTACAAAAAAAAATAAAATAATGTCAAAAATAAGACATATATTAGGAATTTCAGGAGGTAAAGATAGTGCGGCACTTGCTATCTATATGAGAGAAAAATATCCAAATTTGGATATTGATTATTATATGAGCGATACTGAAAGTGAATTAGAAGAAACAAATAATTTAATTGAAAAACTTGAAGGATATTTAGGAAAAAAAATAAAAAAAATTAAAGCGGCAGACACTTCAGAACACACCACAGTATTTGATCATTTCCTGAAATTATACCGTAGTTTTTTGCCCTCTTCACAAGCTCGTTGGTGTACAAAAAAATTGAAATTAGAACCATTTGAAACAGAAATAGGAAGCAGACCTACAATATCTTATGTAGGAATTAGAGGCGATGAACAGCGCGAGGGATATGTTTCTGTAAAATCTAATATTCAAACAATTTTTCCATTTAGGAGAAATATATGGAGTTTAGACGTGATTAATAAAGTGTTGCATAATAATAATATTAATAAAATTAAAAATTATTATGAAAAATATGTAACAGGCAAAAAATTAATAGAAATATTAGAAATAGTGGAAACTCCATTGTCTAAACATTTTTTTTATTCCAAAAAAATGAATACTTTATTAGATTTTGGAGTTGCATTGTTTAATAAAGTTGTGTTTGATTTTTTAAAAACAACAGATTCTCCAATCGGCAAGTTAGATAAATTCCCGTTAATAGACAACGAGGATTTGTTAGTCCGTAATGATATTTTTAATATACTCAAAGATAGTGGTGTTGGTGTGCCAGCATATTATAAAAAAATTGAATACGAAATAAACGGTAAAAAAGGAACATATTCGAGAACACGCTCAGGTTGTTATTTTTGTTTTTACCAACAAAAAATTGAATGGATATGGTTGTATGAACAACACCCCAATTTGTTTAAAAAAGCAATGAAATATGAAAAAGACGGATATACTTGGATGGACAACGAAAGCCTAACAGATATTATAAAACCAAAACGAATAGAAAAAATAAAAGAAAACCATATAAAAAAAACAGAACGAAAACTACAAAAAATAAAATCTCCTTTTCTAATTGATAACCTTATAGAAGAAGGGGAAGAAAATTTATGTGTTAATTGTTTTATCTAAAATTAAATATTTTATGAATAATAAAAATGAAACTGAAATAGGAATAGATGTAGGTAGGGTGTTATTTGGTTTAAGTAGAATTGGATACACAACGTCTTCTGCAATATGCGATATTATTGATAACTCTGTAAGAGCTAATGCTAAAAATATATACTTAGACATTATTAAAGCAAGAAAAAATTTTACAGATTCTAAAAGAAATAATGTAAAAGAATATACAATTATTGACGATGGAGATGGAATGGATGAAGAAGGAATATTAGACGCATTAAAATTGGGTTCTAGTAATAATAATTATGAAAAAAACACATTAGCAAAATTTGGACTTGGTTTAAAATCTGCAACTTTCTCGCAAGCAGACACACTTCAAATATTATCAGCTACAAAAAACAATGAATTTATTAAATATGTCATATCCTTACAAGATGTAATTAAAAGAAAAGAATATTTTGCTTTAAAAATGCAACTTGATGATTACGACAAAGAAACAATAAAAAAATATTTAAAAGAAGGTAAAGGTACAATAATACGAGTATCTGATGTGAAAAATGTAAATCATCCAAGTGTGAAAAAAACTATTGAGGATTTGAAATTAAAAATAGGCGTAATTTATTATTATTTTTTAAATGATAAATCACTTTCAATTAATGTTGCTGGTAAAAAAATTGATGCACTTGACCCATTATTTGTTAATGAAGCAAATACAAATGGTAATTTAAATGAAAATACATGGGAAGGTACAGAAGTAAAATGGATTGAAAAAACACGTGAACTTGTTTTAGACGATGAAGAAAATATTAAAGCTACAATTGAAATAACACAATTACCATACCCTCCAATTTTTAAAATTATTAAGAAAAAAGGCGAAGACCGCAAAATCCGAAAAAAATATTTAATTGGAGCAAATAATTATGGATTCTATGTATATAGAAATAAGAGATTAATATCTTGGGTATCTAAACTACAAGGTATTATTCCAACCGACCAGGATTATTTTTCTTTTCGGGGTCGGATTTTAATTGAAGATGCGGCAGATGATTATTTCAATATTGATGTTAAAAAATCATCAATGGTTTTATCAGATGAAGCATGGAATGTAATAAGTGATTTTACGCAAGAAGGAAAACGCAAAAGTAAACAAGCTTGGCAAAATGCAAATAAACATAGGAAGGGTATAATCAATCAACAACCAAATGAAATATCAAATACAATTATAAATGATTTTGAACAATTAGAAACACTACCTGGCGATAAAATAATAGATGAAGATATTGCAATAGAACGACAGGAGAATATTAATAAGGATATGAAAGAAAATGCCATTCAGATGGCAAAAATGACTCTTGAAGACGAGGGTGGTAATATTAGTGATATTAATGAATTAACAGAAGAGCAAAAAGAAAAAGCAATAAAAGGAGAGGTTAATGAACGTTTATCAAAAATATTCAGAGTTTCATCAGTTATTGATAATCTTTTATGGGAACCCTACTATGATACTAATTATGGTAACTGTGTAAGAATTAATAAATTTCATAGATTTGCTCGATTAATTTTAGAAGAAAATCAAGAAAATCAGGACATGCAAATAATTTTTGATATGCTCTTTTTGCAATTGGCAGATGCAGAACTGTATGCTTATAAAAACATTGACAAATATAAATACGATGAGTTGAAATTTGTTTTAGCAGAATACAGAAGAATAGTTTCCGAATTTTTAGCAAATATGTGTAGAAAATTAGAACAAGAATTACCACCTAATTACATTTCAAATGAATATGATTGAAACTTATATATCTAATATTTTTGATGGAATGAATAAATCGTATATTTATTTATGGGTGTCAAAAAAACAGAAAGTAGTATATGTTGGTATGACAAATAGTTATGCTGGAACATTTGGACGTGCGGGTGCACACGTTACCAAAAAAGGTACTTTAAGAAAAAGATTTATTGAAAAAAAAGGATTTGAAATTAATTCAGTTGATGATTTTAGATTATTTACTTATTTATTACCGAATGATTATAAGTACATTAGTGTTGAAAAATCGTATAGAGAAGCTATTGAATACTTAGTTCAGAAAGAATTACAAATTATTAGAGGTAATTTAAATCCAACTTTTGATGTTATTTCATGGGTACGACAAAGTCCTCGGACTAATAATACCGAAGTAAAAAAAATAGCGAATGAAATTGTACTTGAGTTTATACAGTGTTATTAAATTAAGTTTAAACTCTGGCTTCGTATTGGAATAAAGACATTAAAACAGAAGATAAATTAGCAGCAAAAAAAATTTTACCCAATTTAATTTGAAAAATATTCGTATTTGTGTAAACAATGTTTTACATTTGTAAAAAATAAAAAATTATGGCAAAGATATTAGTAATAGACGACGAAAGAGCTATTAGGCTCACTTTAAAAGATATTTTGGAATATGAAAATCATAAGGTGGAAATAGCAAAAGATGGTTTTGAAGGCTTGGATATGGTGGCGAAAAATAAATACGAAGTTATTTTGTGCGACATCAAAATGCCAAGAATGGACGGAATTGAAGTGTTAGAAAAAATACACGAAAAATATAAAGATATTCCTGTGATTATGATTACGGGGCATGGAACAGTAGAAACCGCAGTTGAAGCCCTCAAGAAAGGTGCTTACGATTTTATTGAAAAACCACTTGATTTAAACAGATTACTTGTTACACTAAAGCACGCTACCGAGAAAAAAGAATTGATAAAAGAGACAAAACAACTCAAGCGAAAAATAAATAAAACCTACGAAATGGTGGGAGATTCGGATAAAATTGTGAAAGTAAAACAAATGATAGACCGAGTTGCTCAAACAGACGCAAGAGTAATGATAACTGGCGAAAACGGAACAGGTAAAGAACTTGTTGCAAGATGGCTGCACGAAAAAAGCGAGAGAGCAGACAATCCATTTGTGGAGGTTAATTGTGCCGCAATTCCTTCTGAGCTTATTGAAAGCGAATTGTTTGGACACGAAAAAGGAGCTTTTACTTCTGCTCATAAAAAAAGAGAGGGGAAATTTGAAATGGCACATACTGGTACAATTTTCTTAGACGAGATTGGAGACATGAGCCTGCCAGCACAAGCCAAAGTATTAAGAGTTTTGGAGGAAAATAAAATTTCACGTGTGGGTAGCAACAAAGAAATAAAAGTTAATGTTAGAGTGCTTGCAGCTACAAACAAAAATTTAAAAGAGGAAATTGCTAAATCAAATTTTAGAGAAGACCTTTATCATCGTTTGAGTGTAATACTTATTAAAGTGCCTTCGCTAAACGAGAGAAAAGAAGATATACCATTGTTGGCTAATTATTTTCTTAAAATGTCGATAGCCGAATATAACACTCCAAACAAAACTATAACAAACAAAGCAATAGATGAACTGAGAAAAATTAATTGGACAGGAAATATACGTGAATTTAGAAACGTTATTGAAAGACTTGTTATTTTGGGAAGCGATAAGATTACAGAAAAAGATGTTTTAAACTATGCACAACCGCTTAGTAGATAGTATAAATTAAGAATTAAGAATTGGTTTACACCTTAAAATACAAAGTTTTACAACATAATAGTATATTAAAATAATTGACTAATTTAAAAAAGTTGTTTTTACTTTTAACTTTTTTTATATTAGTCAATAGTTTGTTGAATCTCTGTAGTAAGAAATTAAATACAGTTGAAATTCAGTTGATTATTCCTTTCTTTGTTTC
>JAOZTW010000660.1 GCA_029938985.1 Bacteroidales bacterium
TTTTTTAAATACTGCAGTTTACTTATTGTAAATGAGGATTTTAAAATAATCAAAAAAACGCAGTAATTTGCATTTATGAAAAATGCCAACTAAACAAACAGACTTCGCTTGTATATTCTTTTCACAAAACAATATTACTAAAATTTTATATATTAAATTCGAAACTTCAAATTTCAAAAAACCACACCAGAGATGAAAAAAATACTTTTTATTAACATTTTGTTTGTAACAACAGTTAGTATAATTTTGGCACAGGAATTTAATATTGTTGACAATTTCAATAACAACGACAATGAGTGGCTGATTAACGATGCTGCTGATTATAAGTCCCAAATAATAAACGGTAAGTATATAATCGAAAATAAAATGGAAGAAAGCGGATATCGTTTTTGGAATAATTATGATGTAAGTACAGGACAAGATTTTGTTATTGAAACAAAATTAAAACAAACACAAGGCAACAATAATATGGGATTTGGTTTGATGTGGCATTCAAATGGAACTACTGATAATCATAATTTTGAAATTTCATCCACAGGATATTACCGGATTTTATATAGAGAAAACGAAGAGTATGTTTATCAAGCAGAATGGACAAAATCGGAATTTATTAAAGGTTTTGGACTCTACAATACATTAAAAATAGAAAAAAAAGGAAGTACTTTATCTTTTTATATTAATGATAATCTTGTACATACAGATGCTTATTCCAAGAAATTTGGGAATAATTACGGCTTTATTTTAAGAACAAATATGAAAATATTTGTTGATAATTTTAAAATACAATGCGAAGAACGAAAAATAAACATAGTAGAAGACGCACTAACTGGAGTTGAAAAAGAAAACCTTGGTTTAACCATTAATTCACCATATTCTGAAATTATTCCAGTAGTTTCTGCTGATGGAAGAACATTATATGTTACTCGTTCTGACCATCCAGGAAATCAAACTGATGATAAAAACCATGATGATATTTGGTTTTCTGAGTTAGGTTCAGATGGAACATGGGGACCACTTCAAAATATTGGCACCGAAATAAATAACGAAAAACACAATTTTACAATATCAATTAGTCCCGACAATAATACAATGATGATTAACGGTTTGTATAATTTTTTTGGAGAAGGTCGCAGAGGAAATGGAATTTCTATTGTACATAGAACAAGCGATTTTAAATGGGGAGTGCCAAGCGAAGTAAAAATTGATAGTTTTTATAATGACAATAAATATCAGAATTTTACAGTATCTCCAAGTGGAAAAGTTATAGTAATGTCGATTGAACGAACTGGTGATACTTATGGAGACTCCGATTTATATGTGAGTTTTAGAAAACCAGATGGCTCATATTCTGTTCCATTAAATATGGGAGCAACATTAAACACTGTTATGCCAGAAGGAACACCCTATGTTGCAGCCGATGGTGTAACTCTATATTTTAACTCCGAAGGGCATCCTGGCTATGGAAATGCAGATATTTTTGTTTCAAAAAGATTAGACGATACTTGGACTAATTGGAGCGAACCAAAAAATATGGGACCAGCAGTAAATACTAATGACTGGGACGCTTATTTTACTCTTGATGCAAAAGCGGAATATGCTTATCTGGTTTCGTCTAATAATACTTTTGGAGAAGAAGACATTTTTAGAATAAAAATTTCTGAAGAATCTCAACCAGACCCAGTAGTAATTATTTATGGAAAAGTTTATAACAAAACAACAAAGGCACTACTTGGAGCAAATATTTACTACGAAGACCTAAATACAGGTACTGAATTAGGAATCGCAAATTCTAATCCTTCAACTGGCGAATACAAAATTGTATTACCTTATGGAAAAAAATATGGAATTGTTGGGAAAAAAACAAGTTTTATGCCAGCAAGCGAAAATATTGATTTAAGTCAAATTAATGAATATACAGAGATAGAAAAAAATTTATATTTAGTACCTATATTTGTAGGAGAAGTGGTAACTCTTAATAATTTGTTTTTCAAAAGAGGAAAAGCAGAACTTGAAGGTTCTTCCTATCCAGAACTTGATAGACTAATTGAGCTTATGAAAAACAATCCTAAAATGAAAATTGAAATTTATGGACACACAAACAACATTGGACCACATGATTTACTTGTAGAATTATCTAAAAATAGAGCAATTACAGTTAAACAATATCTTGTAACAAAAGGTATTTCTGAAAAAAGAATAAAAGCGATAGGAATTGGACCAGACAAACCAGTTGTGAGTAACGACACACCAGAAGGAAGAACAAAAAATCAGAGAGTAGAATTTAAAATTACAAAAAAATAACCTCAAAAATTTTATATAATAAAATAATAAGATACTTTTGAGCTTTTAAATAAATTATAAACCTAAAACTAAAATTATTAAAATGAAAAAAATTAGCCTTTTACTTGTAGTATTTTTAATATCAAGCACTTTGATTTTTGCCCAGTGGTCTGGAAAATTCAAACTTGGCGGTTCGTACTATAGTGGTAATGTGAATAAAGTAGATTTACGTTCAACAGGTTCGGTAAGTCATAAAGACAGCACGTTTGAGTTTTCTACAAGTTACAAAACAATTTATGGAATGAACGAGAAGATAGAAAACAATCGTGAATTTTCGTCAATTGTAAAATTTGATTGGCAACCTTATGCTATTGTTTCTCCTTTTATTGCTTTTAATCCGTATCACAATATTTATAAAGGATACGATTTAAGAATAACTGGTCTTGGAGGTCTTAAATTTGCTTGGGCAAAACCAAATTTTAATTACTCTCTCAGTATTGCTGGCATGTATAGTATTGAAAAATACACTGCACCAAGCGACCCTGCTGACATTCAAAAACCAGATGATGAAATTATTAGACTTTCTGTGCGTCCTAAAATTAAACAAAAACTTGGTAAAAATGTAGTTTTTTCTCATTATACATTTTACAAACCAATGGTAACAGATTTTGGCGACTATATGATAGAAAGTAAAACGTCAATTACTAATAAACTCACAAGTATTCTGTTTTTAGATATGAGCTTTGAATACGAATATGTTAGTAAAACACCATCAGAAGATATTTTGAACGAAGACATGGCTTTTGTTATTTCTCTTATTGTAAAAATATAAAATTTTGATTTTTTTAAATTTACCCCCCCTAATTAATAAAAAGGCACTATAAAACACTATATTTTAGAGATTTTTAAGATGCTTAATTTTTGAGTTTACTTTTGTAAATCAGTATAATAGGCGTTTTTCATAAGTGTAAAGTACAAGGCATTTTTATTTTTTAAATACCGC